>NZ_QTZO01000028.1 GCF_004025585.1 Pseudodesulfovibrio sp. S3 | reverse complement strand
GCCACCCCGAATCGATCAGCTTCTTGCCGCCGATCACCGGGCGGCCAAAATCCAAAGCCGCATTTTTTTGGTTCTTTTTTGGGGCGGCTCAGCCAAAAAAGAACCCCGCCGGGAGGGCAGAAAAAAACATGGAGGAGCGATGAGCGACGGCTCTTCTTCAGACTTGCTGAAAGGGGCACTCGCACACATCCGCGAAGAAGGACATGGAATGCCTTTGGGGCTGCAAGCCCCAAACAATGCCTCTCGCGCCAAAGGCGCACATCCCAAATAAAAAAGCCGCCCCAAGGGGCGGCCTTCCTTATTCCTTCAGGCCCGCTGCCCAAAGCGAAAACCAGTGCAACGTCAACCGACAATCCTTCCATCATCCATGGAAACAACCCTATCCGCCCGCCCCGCATATTCATTGTCATGGGTAACCATGACAATGGACAGCCCCTCACCCTTGAGGTCAGCCAAAAGATCCATGATGGACTCACCGGTTTCCTTGTCCAGGTTGCCTGTGGGTTCGTCCGCAAACAAAAGCGCGGACTGCTTGACCAGGGCGCGGGCAATGGCCACCCGCTGCTGCTCGCCACCCGAAAGATGTCCGGGAAGCTTGGCCCCCTTTCCCGACAATCCCACCCGTTCCAGGCACTGATCGGCACGTTTTTTCGCTTCATTCGACACCAGTCCGAATCCCTGCATGTACGGAAGCAGCACGTTCTCACGCGCCGACAGGTAGGGCAACAAGTGGTGGAATTGGAAAATCACGGCAAAATCCCTGCGCCGCAACCGGTTGAGTTGAGCCGGAGTAAAGGCCGTGATGTCCCGGCCATTGTAGAGAAGCTCTCCTGAGTCCGGGGCGAGCAAGGTGGACAATACGTTCAGGAAGGTGGTCTTTCCCGAACCGGACCGCCCCACGATGGACACGAACTGCCCTGGCTCGACATTGATGGTCACACCGTTCAGGGCATGGGTCTCCACGCCATCTGACCGGAATGTTTTGATAATGTTCCTGGCTTCAAACATGTGATGCTCCTAAAGAGAGATGAGGGCTTCAGACGGTTCCACAGAGGCCGCCTTCCAGGCCGGGAAAAACGCGGACAGCACGGACACGGTCACTATGAACAGACCGGTCAAGGCCAGATGACCGAGATTGAACGAAACGACCGCGCCTTCGGCCATGTCCAGCATGGACAGCACCTTCAGACTGAGCCAATAGCCGCCGACATAGCCGATGACCCCGGATCCGAGGCCTATGAGCATGGCTTCGAAGCAGAAAATGGAAAAGATGCTGCCCCGGCTGAAACCAAGGGAACGCATGAGGCCGATCTCCTTGATGCGCTCATTGACCGAGGCGAGCATGGTCACGCCCACCATGCAGCAGGCTATGAACAGGATGACCAGACTGACGGTGAGGATGAGCTGTTTGACGAAATTGACCGAGTACATGCGCTGCTTGACGATGGATTGCAGTGCCTGAATGTCGGTCTCCGGGAGTGAGGATCGGAGCTGGGCCACGATATCCTCAATGGGGCACCCTGCACACAGTGCGGCCACTTCCACGAAGTTGACCCGGTCCCTGACACCAAAATGCTGCTGGGCTAAGTCCATGCCCATAAAGACGACCGAATCGTCGTCACTGCCAGTGGGCATGAGTATTCCCGAAGCTCGGACGGAAACATCATTGAGATCAAAGACGGAACCAGCTTGCAGGCCAAGGGACGCCGCAGCCTTTGAACCGACCACAACACCGTCTTTCTCCGTGGGGAATGCGCCGTTCACAGCCCAATAGCCCTTGAGAATCTTTTCCTTTTCCCAGCGAACGCCGACCACACCGACGGCCATGTCCCCCACCGTCGCCATGGCCACCAGCTTGGGCGCGACCACGGCGATGCGGTCCTTGAGTTCGATGGTTTTGGCCTTTTCGACCACTGCCGATTCGCTCATGTCATGAACGCCGAAGGCCATGTCGCCCATGGCAAAACCGCCGTAACTGACCGTCAACTTCTCGTTTTTGGGCATGATCAGGATGTTGGCGCCGAAAGCGGTCAGCTTCTTTTCCAGGGACTCGCCCACCACGCTGGAAACGTAGTTCAGCGAGACGATCGAGGTCACCCCAAGAGAGAATACCAACAGCAAAAGCAGGGTCTTGACCCATTTCCGGCGGGTGTTTCTGAGCGGAATGGTCAGGATGTTCATCTAAAAGTACCTCAGGCCATCCCGGATATCGCTCACCTTGATGACCACGTTCCCTCCCTCAATGGTGCGGTTCAGGGGCGACGGGTTGCACCCGCCCTCCACCTCGTTGATGCGTGAGGAATGGAAGCGCTGACCGCAGTTGTTGCAGACCATGAAATCCCCGGCCTGGGAATATCCCTTCTTCTCCAGATAGCAGACATCGCAGGCGTCAAAGGCGGCTCGGATGACCCCGTCCGAACTCTTGAGCAGGAAGAATTTCACGTCCTTGCCGTCGACCTCATGGCTGTAATAGTGCGCCTTGCCGTCGGACACGTCTGCGAGCGCGAACACGGCTTTCCCGTTTTCCACCTTGAACGAGTCCGTCTGACCAAACCCGAAGAAAGCCCCTCCCTCAGCGACCATGACCATGGTGAAAAGCATTGCCAAGATTGATATGTACTTTATTCCTTTCATGTTTTCTCCTAACTTGATTGATTCCAGACTTCAATGGTATGAAATTAGTGCAGACCGTCCTGCAAACAGCGCTTGAGCCGATTTATCTTGCAGACTCCGTACCAAATATTAATCTGTGTCTTTCTCGCTGGTTGTCCAATTCTGTCCCGCAAACATCCGTGCAAAGGACACGACGCTGCACATTGAATGTGCAAATATCAACACAACAATTCTTGCCCGATAAATAAAAGCCGCCCATTTGGCGGCTTTTATTTCATCCACAGTCACAAGATGTTCGAAAAAAGCGTATGGACCACCCGCGTCAGTGCAATTGCAGGAGTACCGGCACTGCGCCCATGGATAGAACTTGCGTCCGGCAATAGTGCGAGTAGCCCTTTCCGAAAGCCGACGCTATTTCCCGAAGGGACACCGGGGGAAAGAACAGGTCTTGCAATTCATGCAGAAGCCGCCCTCGCCCAGCTTTGCCAGGATTTTCCGGTTCAGTTCCTGCCCGGCAAGGACGCGCGGCAGCAAGATATCAAAGGCCGTGGTCTTGTAGAAAAGCGCACAGGCCGGAACCCCTATGATGGAAGCGGTGCGCAGCTTGCCCACCAGGGTCATGGTACCGGGCAGCATGGGCACGCCGTAGAGATCGTCGTGCAGTCCCGCGTCCACCAGAGCCGCGCGGGTGATGTCGTCCGGGTCCACGGACATGCCCGCCGTGGTGATGATCAGTTCACATCCGCCGTCAAGCATGGCCTTGGCCGCGTTGGTGATGGCCTCGCGTTCATCCGGGACGATGTCGGTCATGGTCACAGTACAGCCGAGATTGATGACCTTGGAGGAAATGATGGGAATGAACTTGTCCTCAATGATGCCCTTGAAGACCTCGGTTCCGGTGACCAGGATACCCACCCTGGCCGCCTTGAGCGGCAGGACGGACAAGACAGGTCCCTCACCCAGGGCCGTCAGGGCACGGTTGAACCGATCACGGGAAATATACAATGGAATGGCCCGGGTTCCGCCCACGCCCTTGCCCTCGGGCATGATGGAACCGTCGTGCCGGGTGGCGAGCATGACATCGGGAGAAAGATTGAACCGGGAGAGTGCATCCAGATCGATGGACAGCATGCCGGGTTTTTCGGCAAAGAAGTTGATCTTGCCTTCTTCCGGATTCGGATCGTACGCGATGCCGGAACCGGCCATGCGTTTGGCGAACGCCTTGACGGCATCATTTTCATGCACCCATTCGTCGCCAGGCAGGTTTTCGTTGTCGAACACATTGAACTTGCCGATACGCTGAAGGCGGCACACATCACCCACCCCCAGAATGTCGCCTGCCTTGGCAATGGGGCCCTTGGCATCGCCCGGGGCGATGCCGGTCATGTCATGGACCACTTCCTTGCCGACCGCCTCTTCAACGGGAACAATCCTGAGGTCGGGCGCATCGTCATGGCATATGACCCCTTCCATGGATTCGTAGGGGGCCTCGCCCTGGCAGCCGCGACAGATGGAGCCGTCCGACCCGGGATATGCTTCGCCGCAAACCGGGCAGACGTCGATGGTGGTCATATGCCCATGGCCGAGATACTTTTTGGCAACAGTGATGGGCCGGATGGAAAGGATGCTGTCTCCGGCCTGTTCGATTTCGGCGAACAACTTGTCCGTGTCCTGCTCGGCCTTGGGCTTTTCCTTCATGAACCAGCCCCGGATCTCGGGCCATTTTTCGAGCTGCTTCAAGTCGACGGCCACACGGACACCCACGCCGGTGAACTTGTCATACAGGGATACGGCATAACGGCCCAGCAGTTTGACCTTCATCCAGTTGTTGCCCGTCGAACACAGGGTCAGCAGTTGGACCGCGTCAGGCAGACACTTGCCGGACTCGACCAAGGCCTCGAACAGCGTGCCTTCCGGGATACGCGCCTTGGCAGCCGCCACCATGTATCCGCCAATAAGCAGGCCCGGCGCCGGATAACCATGAAATTCCTTGGCTTTGCGCTTGAATTCTTCAAAAGTATATTCGCCGATATCCATGTTTCCTCGCAATTCGGTTTATACCCAAACCGGGTATACTATAGAGACCTGCCCCTCCCCATTAAGTCAATAGTCTGGAAATATGCCACGGTCGGGATTCCGGCGCAATCCATTCGACCAACTCAAGCTTTGGCACCATCTGGTTGAGGAAGGCTGCAGAACTGACAGAATCAATTTTCCGGCGGAGTAAACTCCCTGAGACCCAGAATCGCCCCGAAAGGGTCCGCGAATACGGCCACGCGTCCGGGCTTGTCCCGGGGCCGAGGTGGTATCAGAACCTTGCCGCCATGAGCCTCCACCTTGGCCAGCGTGGCTTCGATGTCCAGTACGGCCACCTGGGGGATCCATCGAGGGGCCACGCCTTCCACGGGGATGGAAATCATGCCTCCGCGGGGCCGGCCGTTACCGATGAACAGGACGTATTGACCTGCATCCTGAACCTGGAGGACAGCCGTCTTGTATCCGGCAAGGCCGGAATAGAATGCCAGGCTCTCGTTCATGTCCCGTGCCCACAGCTCGGCTCCCATCCAGTAACCATCGCCCAAGGGCAGATCTCTGGGGTCGCCTACGGAAGAGGTGAGCAGGGCCACAACCGCCATGCCGGGATCGCGAACAACGGCCATCCTGCCCCTGAACGGCCTGTCCGCGGGTTTCACTTCCGATGTGCCACCGGTTTCAACGGCCCGGGCAAACGCCCTGTCCACATCGGGCACCGACATGCAGGAAAGCCACTCGGAAGCGTCATGCCCGGACTCCCGGAGGAAAATATTCCCTATGCGTCTTCCCTGGTGCAGGATGGTCTTGACCCGTGGAGAATCCGCATCGGTCCGCTCAAGGGACCAATTGAAGACATAGTCATAGAACCGCCCGGCTTCGTTCATATCCGAGGTAAACAGGTCAAACCAGACGAATTTCCCCGTCAATCTCAGATTTCCGGCATCAGGCGTGATTACGGGCAGATCGATGGTCGAGGCACACCCGGCCAAACCAAAAACCAAGGTCAGGGCCATCAAAACGATTCGTGCACCTGTTCGGTTCAGATGTCTTTCATGGAGCATTGGGTCAACCAGCCTTCAATGTCTTTGGCGTGATCCGCCGTTAACCGCCAAAGGGAACCTATCACAGGCACAGAATAAAAGTGAAGGCCGCAAGACAATATCAAAGGGCCGCTCCGTTATCGGAGCGGCCCCTGTATGAGCCGTGGAGCCTGGCGAGGTGACGTTATGAGGCTAGGCTTTCAAGCGTTTGCCGTGTTTACGCCTCGGCTGGGCTTTACTCTCCCTCGGGAGCGCATTCACAGACATCTTCGGAAGAGCAGCCGCAGGGCAGTGCCTGGGAGTGTCCCATTTCCTCTTTGACGTCGGTGGCGATCTTGAAGAGTACGGTTACCACCAGCGCGCCGATGGCGTAAACCATCATGGACACCAGCAGTTCCTTGCCGGTGGGCCAGTAGGTGGTAATGGTTTCAAACGGGGTGGGAGTGAAACCACCGATAACCAGGCCAAGACCCTTGTCCAACCATGTGGCGATCACGAGGATAACGAGGGTCCAGGGCAGCAGCTTGTGGTTCTCACGCAGCTGGGGCGTCACCAGAAAGGCGATGCTCAGGAAGGCGAGAACAATAAAGGTCCACATGTACGGAACCAGCTCATTGTGCCCATGTTCGCCAGCGAACAAGTACAAAATGGGGTTCATGTGGCCCGGCATGTTGGAATAGAAGGACGTGAAGATTTCAAGCATGAAGAAGAACATGTTCACGCACATGGCGTACATGATGATCTTCACAAGCGTCTTCACGGCATCCTTGGGCATCTGGAAGGTGGTGAACCTTTCCGTAATCTTCAACACCAACAGCAGAATGGCAGGCCCGGAGCAGAACGCGGACGCCAGGAAGCGGGCAGCCAGGATGGCCGTCAGCCAGTAATGGCGACCGGGCAGGCCCTGGTACAGGAACGCCGTCACGGTGTGGATGGAGAAGGCCCAGATGATGGACGTATAAATGAAGGGCTTGAGCCACTTCGGGTGCGGCAGATTGGCACGGTCGGCCATCAGGCAGGTCCAGCCCACCAGCAGGTTCAGGACCAGGTAGCCGACCAAAACGGTCATATCCCAAAACAGGATCGAGTTGGGTGTGGGATGCAGCATGACGTTGAGCATGCGAGTGGGCTGCCCCACGTCAACAGCAATGAACAGCATGCACATGATACAGGCGGCGATTGCCATGAATTCGCCGAAAATGACCATGTGCTTGTTCTTTTTATAGTTGTGGAAGTAGTTGGGCAACACGATCATGACGCCCGAGGCGGCCAAGCCGACCAGGTACGTGAACTGGGAAATATAGAATCCCCAGGACACATCGCGCCCCATGCCGGTCGTTTCCAGACCCACCATGAGCTGATTGACGTATGCCAGTGAGCCAATGCCGATCAGAACCAGAAGGAAGCTGATCCACATCCAATATCTCTTGGAACCTTTGAGGGCTAATTCAAGCATTCTGATTCCTCCTAAATGATGTAGTAAACACTGGGCTCAGTGCCTGCAGTGGGTTTACGACGAATGGTGAACTTCTCGCGAAGCACCTTACGGACGTCGGAATCAGGATCAGACAGATCGCCGAACACAATGGCCCCGTGCGAGGCTTCGACGCAGGCGGGCATCTTGCCGACGGCAAGGCGCTCCACGCAGAAGTTGCACTTCTCGACTACGCCACGCATGCGAGTGGGGAACTCGGGGTTCAGCTTGGCCAGATCCATGTGCAGCCGGGGCTCGCCCCAGTTGAACGAACGGGAGCCGTAGGGACAACCGGCCATGCAGTAACGGCAACCGATGCAGCGATGATAGTCCATGGCCACGATGCCGTCAGGCCGCTTGTAGGTCGCCTTGGTCGGGCAAACGCGCACACAGGGCGGGTTTTCGCAATGGTTGCACAGCAGGGGGAAGGAGCGATGGTGCACTTCTTCGGACAGGTGCGGGTTTTCCTGCTCCGGGAAGGTGTGCCCATACTCGTCGGCCCAAAGCCACTTGACTTCCTTCTTGCCCTCAATGTTCGGGACATTGTGGATGGAGTGGCAGATACCGGCCAACTCGGCGATTTCTTCTTCGGTGTGCAGCTTGGTGGTATCTATGACCATGGCCCAATGTTCGGCATGAACTGCCTCGGGGTTGGTCTTCACCGGAGCGGCGCTGCCCGAGGCCATGGCTTTGGGCGCCACGGCCAAACCGGCTGCGGCTATGCCGGCAAGCTTGATGAAGGTTCTTCTGTTGTTCTTCATTATTTCAAACCCTCCGGCTGAATGTGGCAATCCCAGCAGTAGGGAGAGACACCGGCGTCGGTATGACACTTGTCGCAGAAGTCGGCCTTGTTGTTGTGGCACTTCATGCAGGTGTTCTGCAGGGAGATGACGAACTCTTTGCCAGCATGGTTGGTGTAGACTCTCTTGCCGTCACGAAGGGCCCAGTCGCGCCAGTCGTTCAGAAGCTGCATGTGCTCGGTGCGCATGAACTCCTTGGACTCGATACACTCTTTTTCGCCCACGGGCATCTTCAGCTCGGGCTGCTTGTATTCCTTGGTCATGGTACCGACCGCAAACGGTGCGGTGATCATCCCAATGAAGATGATCAGACCGGCTATGATCGCGAATCCGTTTTGCATTTTCATTTATGCATCCTCCATATTCGGGGGCGTCCAATCATCCTCTGCGTCCTCGAAACCGGGAAGGGGTTCCTGACGGAGGTCCATGGTGCGCTCGGACTCGCCTTCCATGATCAATGCGTTGGCGACCAGCTCATGGGTTCCGGTGATGGTGACGCCGGGTGCCCAGTAGTCGGCCAGGGGGATCAGGGTGGCGCGGTCAATGGCGCAGATGCAGGCCATGGTGTTCACACCGTGCTTTTCCTGCACATAGCGCAGGGCGTTGCCGCGAGGCAGCCCGCCACGCAGGCGGATTTCCATGATCTCATCGGTATTCAGACCGGAACCGCCGGCGCAACAGAAGGTCTGCTCGCGGGTGGTGCCGACAGGCATTTCAAAGAAGTTGTTGCACACGTTCTTGATGACGTAGCGCGGCTCGTCCAGGAGTCCCATGCCCCGCGCGGGGTTGCAGGAATCATGGAAGGTGACGCGCAGATGGTCGTTACGGCTGGGATCGAGTTTCAGTTTGTTGTGCTTCATCAGGTCAGCCGTGAATTCGGTGATGTGCAGCATCTTGGTGGCAGCGGACGTCTCGAACACCGTGCCGGTGATCGGGGACTTGGGAGTGGTCATGCCGGACCACTGCGTGTCACCGGTCATGGTATCCATGTACTGGTGAACAACGCGCCACATGTGACCGCACTCGCCGCCGAGAATCCACTTGCAGCCGAGGCGTTCGGCTTCGGCGTACATCTTGGCGTTGAGCTTCTTCATGGTTTCGTTGTTGGTGAACGAACCGAAGTTGCCGCCCTCGGATGCGTAGGTGGACATGGTGTAGTCCAGGCCGATTTCATCGAACAGCATCAGGTAGCCCATGAAGGTATAGATGCCGGGGTCCGCGAACACGTCGCCGGACGGGGTGATGAACAGAATCTCGTGGCCCTTTTCGTTGAGCGGGGCCTTGACGCGCTTGCCGGTGACTTCCTCGATGTCGTCAACCATGAAGTCCACGATATCCTTGAAGGCGTGGGGCTGGATGCCGAGGTGGTTACCGGTGATATTACAGTTGGATACCGGCTCCATGATCCAGTTGGTGTTCAGACCGACCAGATGCATCAGCTCGCGGGCCATCATGGTCATTTCCGCGGTGTCGATGCCGTAGGGGCAGTACAGGGAACAGCGGCGGCACTGGGTACATTGATAGAAGTAGATGAACCATTCTTTCAGGACATCCTCTTCCATGACGCGGGACCCGGTGAGCTTGCTCAGGATCTTGCCTGCCACGGTGAATTCACCGCGATAGACGGAGCGCATCAGCTCGGCGCGAAGAACAGGCATGTTCTTGGGGTCGCCGGAACCGATGAAGAAGTGACATTTGTCGGCGCAGGCACCGCAACGCACACAGATGTCCATGAACACCTGGAGGGTACGGAATTTCTTCAGCCTTTCGCGGAAGCCGTTGACCACGATCTCCTTCCAGTTGGAAGGCAGTTTCCAGTCGGCTTCGCCCGGATTCCACTCGCGGGCCGGACCCCAGAGACCGGGAAGCTTGGATTCCATGTACTCCATCTTCTCGGGCTTGGCGGGATAGCACCAGTTGCCCGGCGAGAAGTCCACCGGGGTATCCATCCAACCTGTGGCCGGAGGATTGTAATCTATGCTCTTGAAGAGCTCATCTGCTTTCGGGATGTCGGACATATCTTTTATCTCCTCAGATAAAGAAGTATCACCTAACGGTGAACCCTGGGCCTAAGCCTCTTCCTCGGGGGCCTTGCCATTCTCCGGATTGTCGAGCGGCAGACCAACCTCGGCCATGGGAACTCCGAATTGCTTTTCGTAGTCCGCATAGGCATGGGCCTTGATCTTGGGATCATTCCAGGGGTTCACGTGGTGCTTGGCGCGCGTATCGTTCGGCAGGTTCCGTGTCGGAGACAGGAAGACACCCGGAAAGTGCATGAGCTTGCTGAACGGGAAGTACACCATGAGCGTGCTGACCAGGAAGACGTGGACAAAGAAGGAAACCGTGATGGTCTCGGGGACGACGTAGTGGAACGTCACCAGACCCATGGTCAATTCCTTGATCGCGATAACGTCGACCTTGGCATAGTAGCGCATGTAGATGCCCGACAGGGCAACGGCCAGGATCAAGAACAGCGGGAAGAAATCCGATGCATACGAAATGTAATTGATCCGGGAGTTGATCAGCCTGCGGCCCAGGAGCAGGAGCACGCCGGCCACCAGGCCGACGTCGGCCAGGTACATGACAGGTGCGCCGATCTGCAGGATGCCGTCCACGAATTCCAGACCGTTCACGAAGAACGGTATGGGCTCCAGGAACAGGCGCAGGTGCCGCAGGGCGACAATGAAAAAGGAGTAATGGAAAGTGATGGCGAACAGCCACAGCCACTTGCTGGACTTGTATGCGACCACGGGATGGTCCTTGCCCTCATGCAGGGATACTGCGGTGTTCCTGAAAAGGGAACGGAAAGCGAAGACTTCCAAAACCATACGGAAAAAGGTCTGGGCGCCGGTCTGGGGACAGTCCAGCTTGTTCTGCGGGAACAGGACAGGATCAAAGGATTTGAACTGTCCGCCGGTTGTGGGGATGCGGAACGGCACTGCGCTCCGGCCCCAGGTGATGACTTTGTACACAAAGCCGAGCAGGAAGATGATGAATGCCGTTGTCGGGATGCAGACACCGAAGAAAGTCCTCATGTGTGCCGCATCAACCCCGAACAACGGAATCAACACCAGGAGAAAGACGAACAGAAGTGAGTAAAGAGCATTCATCTACCGTCACCTCGCTTGAAGGTTGGACCGCAGGTTTTACCATACGGCCTGCCACTTTCGGTACGCGATCGGTTGCTGATCGATGCAGAGACGGAGATATGGAAGAAAAACGGATTCGCGCTCGCTGGCGCCAACCCCACCCCTCGTCATACCAACTCCGACCTCTTCACACCGTGAAGACAACCACCGATTCGTCCCTAATCGATCGATTTCTCGACCGTAACGTCCGCTACCATTCCGGCCTTCCTGAGCAGACTGCTCTGGGCGCGCTTCACTTCATCCACGCGGAACCGGAATACTTGTTCGCGACTTTTCGTATAGATGTCGAAAGACATCATGGCCAGATTGTCCACCCTGGCTTCGAACCTCAACAGATCCTCAAGGGTTCCGTCCGCTTTCATGCTCTTGAAGAACTCGTCGCGAAGAAGCTTCTTCAGGAGAAAGACGAAACTGATGGCCTGCGAAGGGGTAAAATCCTGCACAGCCCGGATGCGTATGAGCTTGTCGAGGCTTACCGCGATTTCACCCGCATCCTGCCAGTCGATCAATTGGTCGAACAAATCCCGGGTCGCCTCGAAAATGGCTGCTCCCACGGGATTTTGAAAACGATCCTTCTGTCGGGTCCAGACCTTCTGGGTTTCCTTGGGGTAGGTCTGCAAAACCAGATCCGCCCATTTTTTCGACAGTTCGGCTTTCCGTTCGGCCAGTGTGGATTCAAATTTCATTAAACGGCCTATAACAATTCACGAAATGGCATCCTTGCACGCCCTGTCTTATCAAGACAGGCAGCCATTTAATGAGTATGCTTTTGATAAGTTGTGAAAAACATCACGTAAAACTTAGAACCATATTCCAAACCCCTCGGAAAACGTCAAGGGTTTTTCCTTGAAAAACCGGCAATGATAAGGGTATCGGACAATTGGATCCCGCCACGGACACGGGTTCCATCCGATGTGGAAAGGTCGGTTCAGCTTGCTTGCGTCAACCCCGCACCACCTGGTTGCGCCCCATGCGCTTGGCCTTGTAGAGCGCCTCGTCCGCACGGTTGAGAACTTCCTCGATGCTTTTGTCCTGACTGCGCACCTGGGTCACGCCGATTGAAACCGTGAAGGTTATCTTTGCCCTCCCCACCAGGACTTCGAGCTTCTCAAACTCACCACGGAGCCGCTCGGCGACTTCATAGCCGACCCGTAAGCCTGTCTCGGGCAGAATTGCAGCAAATTCCTCGCCACCCAGACGGCCGAAGATATCCGTATCGCGCAGGATGGCAACCGCTGCGGCCGCCAGCATCTTGAGGACAATATCCCCTGCATGATGGCCATGAGTGTCGTTAATGGATTTGAAATAGTCGATGTCGAGCATGAGCACCGTAAGCGGATTTGCATACCGCTTGATACGTTGCAACTCCTTGGTGGCCAGAGAAAAGAACTGGTGCCGGTTGTTCACCCCCGTCAGGGCATCGGTAGTGGCCAGGTGCTTCATTTTATGCTCAAGCTCAATACGCTTGGTCACGTCGTGAATCACCGAATAGAGACGTTGGACGCCCTGGACCATGATCGGCCCGGAATAGACCTCAACATCCCGGTACTCCCCGTTTTGGAGGACATGCCGGACGATGAAATAGGACCGCCCCTCCTCCCTGGAAAGGAGCATCTCCTTGAACACCTCGCCCTGATCCAGGGCATTGATCTGGCTCAAATTCATGGTCCGCATGACTTCGATGGGGTAACCGTAGAATTCGCTGGCCGCCGGATTGGCATCAATGATCTGCTCCGACTTGGGATCCGTAAGGAGCATGATGGCGTGGTTGTTCTCGAAAAAGGCGCGGTACTGCTTTTCCCGTTCACGAATGACCTTGTCCGCCTCGATCCGCTGGGTGATATCCCGGAAGGTCCCTTCCATGGCCACGGGAACGCCATCATAGTCCCTGACCAAATGTGCATTGGCTTCGATTATGATAGTGGAGCCGTCCTTGCGTCTGGCCGTCATCTGCTGTCCGCGTATGGTGCCCAGTTCCATCACGCCACGCCGCAAACCGACCCGATCCTCCAGGTTCATATACAGATTTTCGAGATCCTGTCCCACCAGCTCCGACTCCTCATATTGAAGCAGTCGGCAGGTGGCCGGGTTGACCATGAGGATCGTCCCGTCGAGATCGGCCACGATGTACCCTTCCTCAATGGTCTCGAAGATGCGCCGGAATTTTTCCTCGCTCCGCTTGAGTTCGGCCTCGGCCTTCTTTCGGTCGGAAATATCGCGAATGACGTTGACCAGGCCGAGTGCGGCGCCGTCATCGCCGGTGATGAGCGAAACCGAATGGTCTGCCGGGAAGATATTCCCGTTGCTGCGCTTGAGCGGCAGCTCGAAAAGTGCCTTTTCCCCGGTCGCAAAGGCCGCTTCGGACTTGAGCAGGAAGTCATCATAGTGCAGCGAATCGACGTGCAGTTCACTCACGGGCATCCCGTCAAGTTCCTCGTTGGCCATCTGGAACATGGCTTCAGCGGCCGGATTCGCATCGAGAATCTTCTTGTCCGGGGTCAGGATAAGTACGGCTTCACCAAGGGCCACAAACGTGTTGCGAAGCCAAAGTTCCTTCTCGGCCAGGGCGTCTTCAATGGCCTGCTGTTCGGTTATATCGACCCCCGAACCCAGAAGCCCCGTCGCCATACCGCTCTCGTTGGTCAGCAGCTTGTTATGCCACCGGATCAGGCGATGAAAACCGTCCTTGGTCGTGAGGTAGTGGGAACGTTCATCCTCGGCATCCAGCTGACCGGAGAACGCAAGGTACATGTAATCGCGAACCTCGTCCTGCTGCTCCTCGGGCACCAGGGTTTCCACCCAGTCCCTGCCGAGCACCTCATGTTCTTCATACCCGAGGATTTGACAGCCGGTCCTGTTGAGCATGACTATGGCGCCGGAAATATCCAGGGCAAATACGATGGTTCCGACCACGTCCAGATAGTGCGCCGCCCGATTGCGCTCACTGGCAAGCTGGCGCTCGCCCTCCACCCGGTAGGTTATATCATCCAGAATGACGGCAAAACCGTCCTGCTTGTCGGAATGATCGGACAACAGGGACATCGAGACATTGAAATGCCGTTCGCCGCCCGGGAGTGTCGCCACAACATCGAGCTTGCAAGCGGCCTGCACAGTGCCGTTGCGAGACTCCTCCCGCAATGTCTCCACCAACCAGGGAGCCAGTTCGTCAATCGGCACAGGCGTATGAAGGCCACTACCCCACTCATCGATCCCCGTGGTGCCCAGCAGCTCGACCGCCGCCGGATTCATGAACTCCACAGTGAGATTCTTGTCCAAAAGCAGGACCGGCATCTTGATACTCAACAGCAGAGCATGAAGCTTGCCTTTTTCCAAATCCGAATCCGGCCTTTTGGTCGCAGCTGTGAGCGCCGAAAAAAAAATCGACCACGATTTTTCAAAATCATCGCCGCACTCAAGGCGTACAAGATACTCCTGAATGCGCCGCTTGAACCACTCTTCGTTTTCGGAAAGATGTTTGATTACTTGTTCCATCCGGAATCCGGGATACGTTGCAATGTTCGGTTGCCACTGGAAACACCAAGACAGCAATCTTCAAAAACTACATTTTCACAACCAGCTTGTCGAGCGTGCGTGTCATTCTTTCTTTCCATGACCTCGCAGGCAGGGGGTGTCGCCCTGCCCGATCTCCAGCGCGACCAGCGAAAAAAGGCCCGCATATATGCGGGCCATTGTCTTATTCATCTTCTGAAATGTCCAGGTCGTCCGGCAGGTTTTCCTCATCCGCCTCGCCGTCATCTGCATACTCAAGGCTGTCGGACGCGTCCTTGGGCGGCTCCATGTACCGGGCGAACACCAGGAAGCCCGTGTGGGCCACCATGCGATCATCCGGGCGCAACCGGTCGGCCACCGGCTTCCACCTGCGAATGAGTATTTCCAGAACTTCCATTTCAGCGAACGGGCCGTCCTCCAATCCGCGCAGCAGGTCGGACACCTGGTTCACCGTGGGCAGCAGAAAGCCGCACATGGCACCGGGAATGACGGCCTCCGGGATGGAAGAGAGATATTCCCAAGGCGTACGCACATCCAGGAACAGTGCGTCTGCACCGGAATGCTTGAAGCCGTCCTCGATGTTCTGGTTGACCTGCTCCACACGATTGGCCAACCCCACGCGCTCGAGGTTCTTGCCCGCCAGCTTGAAGAAATCCGCACGCCGTTCATAGGTGATCACCTTGCCGGTGTCGCCCACGAACCAGGCCAGAGCCGTGGTCAGCCCGCCAGAACCGGTGCCGGATTCGATGACCGTGGAACCGGGACCGATACCCAGCTTCATCATCAAATATCCGATCTCCTTGGGATACATGATCTGGGTCTGGCGCTTCACGCCTTTGATCAGATCATGCAGGGTCGGCTTGAGTATCAGGTACGCCCTGCCGAGATGGGTCTTGACGTACTGGCCGAAGCCGGCCTCGGCCACCTCATCCATGAGCAGCTTGCCGTCATGGGTATGCACTTCGCCGCCCGACTCGAGCTTGCGCAGATACCGTTTGCCCTTGTGGCTGATGAGCAGAATGAGCTGTCCGGGTTCTATCATATGTAATATGCCTCCTGAGAAAGATGGAATTGAGTACGGTCAGCCTGCGACGAAGTCAAGGGAAAGGGCCGTGAAGCGCTTGGCAGCATCGAACCGGCCCGGACAATGGGCGGTCGTGGACATGGACAAACAGCTTCCGCACGAGAACAACAACAGAAAACCGAAAAAAACCGCTTCCTGCATGTTTTTTTCTCCGCAAACCAATATCCCTGATACACCAAGGCCATACGCCGACCAAGTTATTATTCACGAATCGACCTCCAACCGCCGGACCGCACCGTCGCGTTTGCGCGTTCCCCGTGCCCGTCGCCCTTGACAGACAGCCACCAGTACATAATACACTTGTTGAGAATCACAGGTTCCTTTTTCCTCAGGTAACACGGCGTAAAATGGCATATAAATATATTTTCGGACCCGTCATGAGCGGGAGACTGGGCCGCTCTCTCGGGCTTGATCTTCTCGGGGGACGAATTTGTTCCATGGATTGCGTGTACTGCGAGGTGGGGGCCACACGGGATTTGACCTGTGAGCGCAAGCCCTACGTCCCGGCCGCCGACATCATTGAAGAGTTGGCCCGGTGGAAGGAAGAAGGCCTGAACGACCCGGACATGGTCACTCTGGGAGGGCTGGGTGAACCCTGCCTGAATTCGGAAATGGGATTGGTCATCATCGAGGCACGAAAACTGTTTCCGAACACGCCCGTAGCCGTGCTGACCAACGCCAGCCTCATGACCGACCCTGAGGTGCGGCGGGAACTGGCCTTGGCAGACGTGGTCCTGCCCAGCCTGGATTCATTGGTCCCGGACGAGTTCGCCAAGGTGAACCGTCCGTGCAAAGGGATTTCGCCTGCGGCCGTTGCCGACGGGCTCCTTGCCTTCAGAAAGGAATTCAAGGGAAAGATATTTTTGGAAATTTTGCTTGCCGAAGGAATTAACGATTCCGACGAGAACCTCGGCAGGCTGAAAGATTTTTGCAAGCGGCTTGCTCCCGACCGGGTGGACGTGGTCACACTGACCCGCCCTGGAACGGTCAAGGGAGTCCGCCCCGTGGACGGGGCGGTCCTAAGCCGCTGGCGCCTGGCGCTCGAAAGCGGGGACACCCCCGCGGCAACACGGCAGGCCTCGGACGGAAAGGCGATGAGCACGGAGCGGACACCCGCTGCCGTTGCCGCCTCCTTGAGCCGCAGGCCGCAGACCGTAGCACAATTGGCCCAGGCCCTGAATGCGGACCCGGAAAAGGTCCGACAAGCCGTGGAAGCCCTCGAAAAAAGGGGCGAAATCATCAGCCGAGATGATCAGGGAGAGATTTTTTACCACGGCACAGGGCATGTCATCGAATACTGAGGAGCCGCGCCAGGATGTTCAACACACTTTTCTCGTCACGAGGTTTTCATGACCGACAAAAACAAACGGCAGAAGATGTTCATCTCCGTACTGCCGGGAGAACAGGTAGAGGTCGTCATTGCCGAAGAAGGCAAGGTTAACGAGTACTACGTTGAGATGGTGCACCAGGCCAAGACCAAGGGCAACATCTACAAAGGGTACATCCACAACATCGACAACGGTCTTCAGGCCGCCTTCATCAACTACGGGGCCGAACGAAACGGCTTCCTGCAAATCGACGAGGTCCACCCCGAATACTACATGGGCAGCCCGGGCACCCAAAAGGGCCAGCGGTTTCCGCTCATGCAGAAGGTGCTCAAGGCGGGCCAGGAGGTTCTTGTCCAGGTGGTCAAGGAACCCACCGGCAAGAAAGGGGCGTTTCTCACCTCCTATCTGTCCCTGCCCGGCCGCAGCTTCGTCTACACCGTGGGCCGCAACCAGATCGGGGTGTCCCGCAAGATCGAGGATGAAAAGGAACGAGACCGTCTCAAGAAGATTCTCGAAGGGTTTGAGACCACCGAAGGCGTGGGGCTCATTGCCCGCACCGCTGCCGTTGGTCAGTCCAAGGCCGCCCTGGAACGCGACTACAAGTATCTGAACAGGCTGTGGACCGACATCCGCGCCAATGCACAGAAGGTGAAAGCCCCGGCCGTCGTGTACCACGAACTCGGCCTGGCCGCCCGAGCCGTCCGCGACTACCTGACTTCCGACATCTCGGAAATATGGGTGGACGACAAGGAAACCTTCGATCAGATACAGCAATTCGTGAAGCTCGCCTTCCCGCGCAAGAACAACCTGGCCCGACTGCATGAAGACGGCGACCTCTCCCTGCTGGAACGCTTCAACCTGGTCAAACAGGTCCAGGAAATCTATACCCGCGAGGCCTCCATGCCCTCTGGCGGCCGATTGGTGTTCGACGCCACCGAGGCCCTGACCGCCGTGGACATCAACTCCGGCAAGATCGGCGGGGAACGGAATTTCCAGAAAATGGCGCTCAAGACCAACACCGAGGCCGCCCGCGAGATCGCCCGCCAACTCCGGCTGCGTGACATCGGCGGCCAGGTGGTCATCGACTTCATCGAAATGAAGAACCCCAAAGACTGCCGGGAAGTGGAAAAAGTCATGCGTGCGGAAATGAAGAACGACCGCGCCCGCACGGACGTATCCCGCATCTCCGCCTTCGGCCTCATGGAGCTGGTACGCCAGCGACTCGGCTCTTCGGCCATAGCCATCTCCACCGAGCCGTGCCCCTGCTGCAAGGGGACCGGCATCCGCCGCAACCTCGAGTGGCAATCACTCCAGGCCATGAAGGAAATCCATCGGGACCTTCGCAAACCGAGTATCGAGGTTGTAGAATACAACTGCGAAGAGGAGCTGGCCATCTACCTGCTCAACAACAAGCGCGGCGTCCTGGCCGAACTGGAACAACGGTACGGCAAGCAGATCCTCGTAGACATCGAATACGAATACGACGAATAGAATCCGCCGAATCTCACAACAGGAAACCGGCCCGGAGCATATGCTCCGGGCCGGTTTTTGACATTCACTGTTGAAGCGTCCCTATTTGCCCAGCAGGACGGAACCGACCCTGTTCAGGGCGTCCTTGAGGACCTCGTCGGCCACGGCGTAGGAAAAACGAATACACTTGTCGTCGCCGAAAGCGGAGCCGGGAACCAGGGCCACGCCGACCTCTTCGAGAATCTTGGTGCACATGGAGGCCGAATCCGGGGCGTCTTCGGTGAAGAACTGGTCGAGCACCGGGAAAAGGTAGAAGGCTCCGTCGGGCTTGGGACAGACTGCGCCCCATCCGGTGATGACCTCATAGGCGAGATCACGACGGCGGACAAAGGCGGTCTTCATCTCGTCCACGATGTCCCACGGGCCGTTCAGGGCCGCCAGGGCGGCGCGCTGGGTGATGGAATTGATATTGGACGTGGACTGCCCCTGAATCTTGACCATGGCCTTGACCAGGTCCTCATGGCCGAGGGCATAGCCCACACGCCAGCCGGTCATGCAGAACGATTTGGAAAGCGCACCGACAATGGCGATGGTCTCGGGATATTGCTCCCAGGTCTTGGCCAGGGAGGCCGGTTCGAACGGGGCATAGACCAGCCGGTCGTAGACCTCGTCGGAAATGATGAAGACACCGTTCCTGCGCGCCCACTCGGCTATGGCCTCAAGCTGCACCTGCGTGTAGCAACACCCCGTGGGGTTGGACGGCGAATTGAGGATGAGCACCTTGGTTCTGGCCGTGCGTGCGGCCTCCAACCCTTCGACGGTGACCAGATAGTTTTCGGCGGCAGTGGTCGGCACGAACACGGACACGCCTTCGGCCAGTTGCACCATGGCCGGATAGCTGACCCAGTACGGGGCCGGAATGAGCACCTCGTCGCCCGGGTTCACCAGGGCCATGAGCAGGTTGTACAGGGCCTGTTTGCCGCCGTTGGAAATAATCGTGTTGGCGCCGGCTGTCTTGGCGCCGTAGAACCGGCTGTAGTACCCGGCCACGGCCTCGCGCAGCTCCGGGATGCCGGGAACCGGGGTATAGCGGGTGAATCCTTCGTCCAATGCGGCCTTGGCCGCTTCACAGACGTGGGCCGGAGTGCCGAAATCGGGCTGCCCCACGGCCAGACTGATAACCTCGCGTCCCTGGGCCTGAAGCTCCTGGGCCTTGGCGTTGACGGCCAGAGTGGCGGAAGGCTTGATCCGGCCCAGTCGATCGGAAATACGCATACGAAAACTCTCTTTTTGATGTCATTGCACAAGGTACTGCTGAATTGCCAATAGACCAAAACAAATCCGAGGTAAATCGAGTTTTTCCCCAATCAGGAAAAAAGTTGCCACCACCGTTGACCTGTCTATAGGTTCATAGTGCAGCCATGAAGAAGAACAACAACCCGAAAGGAGAGAAACATGGCTGAATTCAAACCCGCTCACATCTCGGTATCAACCGAAATGACGCTCGACCATCCGGCAGGGGACATCTGGCCCCTGCTCTGCCCGGTACGCGAATACGACTGGATAGAGACATGGGAATGTGAGGTGCTGCATTCCGTGTCCGGATACATCGAACCCGGATGCGTCTTCCGCACGGACTTCCCCGGCGAGGAACCGGAAACCTGGCTGACCTGTCGGCATGATCCCATGGAGCGCATCGAATTCGTGCGCACCGGAAAAACCCGGATCATCCACTTCATCCTGGAACTCGAACCGCTCGGAGACCGGACCGGGATGACCTGGACGCACCACGTCACCGCCCTGAACGAAAAAGGCAATGATTACGTGAAAGGCAAGCCGGAAGCCTTTGCCGTGCAGGCCAGGATGCTGGAAAAGATGCTCGCCCACTACCTGAAGACCGGCGAGATGCTCAAGATCGGATAAGGCCTCGCGAAAAAAGGGAAAGCGCATGTACACCGTTGGAAGACTGGCCAAGAAACACGGGCTCTCGCGTTCGACACTGCTCTACTATGACCGCATCGGGCTGCTCAGGCCCGATGGTCATGCCAAGGGTGAATACCGGCAGTACTCGGCGCAGGACCACGCCCGATTGACGAGGATCTGCGAATACCGCAGGGCCGGGATCAGTCTGGACGACATCGCACGGATGCTCGATGAACCCGCCGCCACCGGCATGGCCGAAGTCCTGGAAAACCGGCTGACCGAACTCAACCGGGAGATGGACGGATTGCGCGAACAACAGCGGCTCGTGGCAGGTCTTCTGGGCCGTTCCGACCTGCTGAACGAAGCCGGTGTCATGGACAAGGCCACATGGGTCTCCCTGCTCTCCGCCGCCGGTTTTTCCGAACAGGACATGCGCCGCTGGCACGTCCGCTTCGAACGCAGCGCCCCGGACAAACACGCGCAGTTCCTGCGCAGCCTACACATTCCCGACGGCGAGATTTCCGCCATCCGGGCCATGGCGGCCGCGCCTCACGCAATACTCAACATCAACAGGGAATCAGGCAGATTCATGGAAATATTCTTCAAGATATACGAAGGGCTGGACAGAGAAGGCCCTGGCAGTTTCGAAATGACCAAACGCGCCTACGAGATGTGCACCGGCCTGCCGGACAAACCGGAGATTCTCGAAATCGGCTGCGGTTCGGGCGGGGCCACCATCCCCCTGGCGCAGATCTCCGGCGGCATTGTCACGGCCACGGAACTCCATCACCCCTACTTGGAAAGGATGATCGAACGGGCCAAGGAAGCCAGAATGGAAGACCGGATCATCGCCGCCGTCATGGACATGGGCGACATCCGGGCCGAGCCGGAATCCTTTGACCTCATCTGGTGCGAAGGCGCAGCCTATATCCTGGGTGTGGACAGGGCGTTGGAGCAATGGAAGCAGTACCTCAAACCCGGCGGGTGCCTCTGCCTGACCGACGCGGTCTGGCTTGTGGACCCGGCAACGGCCTCAGAGGAATTGCGGTCGTTCTGGGCCGAAGGCTACCCGGCCATGCGCGACGCCAAAGGCAATATCAGGGCCGGAGAGGGTGCAGGCTACGCCTCGCTCGGCAACTTCACCATAAGCACCCTTTGCTGGGACAACTTCTATAATGACGTGGAACGCAGACTGGCCGACATCGAACCCGTTTACGGCACCGACCCCGACGGACGGGCCATCATAGACATGACCCGCAAGGAGATCAGCCTGTACCGCAACCACCCGCATACCTACGGGTATGAATTCCACATATTCAAAAAATAACCGACCTGTCTCCAATCCCTGTCCCTGCGCCCTTCCGGTGCAGGGACTTTTTTTGGCTCATCCGACTCAATCATACTTTTGACAGAATGGGAAAACATGCCGTTCAACCGATGACAATCCGGAGGAAAACTGCCTGTCCAGGAATTTCTCGAATATGCCTTGAACCTGACCGGCTTTGGCGCTGTCACCAGTCGTTTTGGAAGGAAGGCCAAAGAACGGCTCAACACCGTACCTATCGGCTTCAAACCGGCTCGGACTTGTGTGCATGGAGGTTGTGTTGGACGTCAGGGCAGCCACTTGTCGCGGATACCCTGAAGTTCACCCCGTTCTTCCAGGCGGTCGACAGCCTCCTGCCAGATGCGGATCGTTTCCGGGGCTGAGTCCTTGGAAAAGGCGATGTAGAGATCCCTGGAGCCGATTTCGAAAACAGCCTCAACCAGCTCGGGGGGCGTGTCCGATTTTGCGAGAAACTCTTTCATGGTAAGATCCGAATAGAGGATGGCATCGACGCGGCCGCCCAGGAGTTTGACCAGATTGAGCTCCTGCCTGTCCGCGACGTCCAGGTTGTCGAACCCACGGTCTCTCAAAAGCTGCGCCCGGGCATCATTCCTGTAGACCCCGATGCGTTTGATGGACTTGGCGTCTTCCAGGCATGTGATGTGCAGCCTGCTTCCTTTCCGGGCATATATGATCCAGCGGGTAGTGAACAGCGGCCCGACCCACTGGAACAGGTTCTCACGCGCCATGGTCCGGGTGGTCGAGAACAGGGCAACGTTAGGACTCGTGAGCAATTCCTGATACCCTCGCGCCCACGGCATGACGTGAATCTCCGTCTGATCGCCGATTTCCTGCTGAACGGCCCGGACGATTTCCACAGCCAATCCGGTCAGCTTGCCGTGTGCGTCAATGAAGGAAGCGGGTGGTGTGATTTCGGTGATAACCTGCAGCTCTGGTCCGGCCGCATGGCCTGGGGCAACAAAAGTGCCCCATGAAACAAGAACTGTCAGTATGATAGAGAGGCAAAACCGCCAACTGAGTGCATCCACGTTTTTCATGCAGGTAATCCGTTCTGAATGGGCAAAAACACACCGGAAATACTATTATTTCACTATTCTCTTTTTACTCAAGATTTGCCGGGCAGGTCAAGTGCAGCTCTTTTTGCCGCTCAGCAGTCAAAACAGGCTCTGGCCGGATGAGCCCTTTTTATGCCGCAAACCCATGCCTGGATCATCCGCTGATCGTCAGAATAAAAATAAGAGTGATTCCTACAAGGACGCTGTCCCATAAGCCAGACACCACGCGGCTTCCCGGTGTTTTTGCCATTTAAGCGCATTTTAGACTGGCATTTTCCCCCCGCTTTCTGTAGTCTAGACATTCTCTAGCGCCAGCAGATTTGCTCAGCGCATTTACCTATAAAATATTAATATTTCAGCATGTTAACAAAGGTCTTCGTATGCCAGAACTCAAAATGCCCGCCAACCTTCCGGACCCGATCATCAATGAAAACGCCAAGATAGTTTTGAAGCGGCGATACCAACGCAAGGACACCGAAGGAGAGGTTTACGAGACCGTCAAGGAGATGTTCTGGAGGGTGGCCTCGGCCATTGCCAAAGAAGAGGGCAAGTACAAGAATTCCACCACCAAACCGGCCCAACTGGCCCGGGAATTCTATGACCTGATGATTTCCTACAGTTTTTTGCCCAACTCCCCCACGCTGATGAACGCGGGTACCGACATCGGCCAATTGGCCGCCTGCTTCGTCCTGCCCGTGGAGGACGACATCGAGGGTATCTTCGACGCCGTGAAGTACGCGGCCATGATCCACAAATCCGGCGGAGGAACGGGCTTTTCCTTCTCCCGGCTGCGCGCCAAGGATTCAGTGGTCGGCTCCACCGGCGGCGTGGCTTCCGGCCCGCTCTCCTTTCTCAAGATTTTCAATTGCGCCACCGAGCAGATCAAGCAGGGCGGCACCCGCCGGGGAGCCAACATGGGCATCCTGCGCATAGACCACCCGGACATCATGGAGTTCATCAAGGCCAAGGAACGCGACGGCGAGCTGAACAACTTCAACCTCTCCATCGGGCTGACCGAAGCCTTCATGCAGGCCGTGCACGACAAGGCCGACTTTGATCTCATCGCCCCTGACTCGGGCAAGGCCATTGGTTCTCTCAACGCCCGCGAGGTCTTCAACCTCCTGGTCCACAAGGCGTGGGAGTCCGGCGATCCGGGCATCGTGTTCCTGGACCGCATCAACCGCGACAACCCCACGCCCAAGCTCGGCGAGATCGAATCCACCAACCCCTGCGGCGAGCAGCCCCTGCTCCCGTTCGAGGCCTGCAACCTCGGCTCCATCAACCTGGGGAAATGCTTTGCCAAAGGCAAGAACGGCAAGGACTCCGAGATCGACTGGGACGAACTCAAACGGATCATCCACCTGTCCGTCCGGTTTCTGGACAACGTCATCGACGCGTCCGTGTATCCGCTGCCCCAGATCACCGAGATGGTCGGCAAGAACCGCAAGATCGGTCTGGGCGTCATGGGATGGGCCGACCTGCTCTACCAGCTCAGGATACCCTACAATTCCCAGACCGCCGTGGATATGGCCGAACGCGTCATGAAATTCGTTCAGACCGAGGCCCGCAGCGCATCCAAGCAGTTGGCGGCCGAGCGCGGCGAGTTTCCGGCCTACGCCGAGTCCATCTTCGGCAAGGCCAACCTCGGCCCCTACCGTCACGCCACCACCACGACAATCGCCCCCACCGGCACCCTGTCCATCATCGGAGGTTGTTCGTCCGGCGTGGAGCCGCTCTTTGCCCTGAGCTTCGTGCGCAACGTCATGGACAACGACAAGCTGGTGGAGACCAACCCGTTCTTCGAGGCCGCCCTGAAAGAGGCCGACGCTTACTCCGGCAAGCTCATGGAGGAAATAGCCAAGGTAGGCTCCATCAAAAAGATGGACCACCTGCCCGAAGGCCTGCGGACCATCTTCGTCACTTCCATGGATATCGAGCCCATCTGGCATCTCAAGATGCAGGCCGCCTTCCAGAAGTATACCGACAACGCGGTCTCCAAGACCGTGAACCTGCCCAGCACCGCCACCAAGGAAGACATCTGGGACATCTACTGGAAAGCCTACGAATACGGCTGCAAGGGCGTCACCGTGTACCGCGACGGTTCCAAGACCTCACAGGTGTTGTGCACGGGCGACGGAGACAAGAAGAAGGACGAGGCCAACAAGGCCAAATCCATCGTCAAGAGCCGCCCGGACGTCATCTACGGCTTCACCCAGAAGATCAGCACCGGCCTGGGAATGCTGTTCCTGACCGTCAACGAGATGGACGGCAAACCCTTTGAGGTGTTCGCCACCATCGGCAAGTCCGGCGGTTCGATCACGGCCAAGGCCGAAGCCATCGGCCGGCTGGTCTCACTGGCCCTGCGCTCCGGCGTGGAGGTACGGGAGATCGTGCAGCAGCTCAAGGGCATCGGCGGCGAAAACCCGAAATTCATGAAAAAGCACCTGGTCAAATCCATCCCGGACGCCATCGCCCACGTGTTCGAATCCCGCTACATGAGCGGCGACCATGTGGACGCACAGGTGGCCTCCCTGAACAAGGAACTCTGCCCGGACTGCGGCGAGCCCCTGGTCTTCGAGGAAGGCTGCCACATCTGCAAGTCCTGCGCCTATACCAAGTGCGGCGGCTAGAATAACGCTGAACAGGGGAAGGGGAGAGGGAAACCCTTTGAAAAGGGCTTTCCCTCTCCCCTTCCCCTGTTCAGCGTTATTCTAGCCGCCGCACTTGGTATAGGGGCAGGACTTGCAGAT
>NZ_QTZO01000027.1 GCF_004025585.1 Pseudodesulfovibrio sp. S3 | reverse complement strand
AGTGAGGGGACTTTGGGGCGGGACTTTCCCCGGACATGAGGTTGCATCCTGATTCAGCCGGGGGTATACACCCTCACATGGCTATGCAATTCACCCAAATCGAGGAAAGGATACTCGCCCTGGCCGGTACCGACCTGCCGGACACCGAGCAGCCGTTCAAATCCATTGCCGAGGCGGTCGGTGCGACTGAACAACAGGTCATCGACCTGCTGGCCGATCTCAAGGAACGAAAGATCATCCGCCGTTTCGGGGCCACCCTGCGGCATCAGAAGGCGGGTTACAGCCACAACGCCATGGTGGCCTGGCGTGTGCCCGAGGAGCGCGCCGAAGAGGTGGGCGGGATATTCGCGGCCAGGCCGGAGATATCCCATTGCTATATCCGGCGTACCTATCCGGAGTGGACCTATAACTTTTATACCATGATCCACGGTGAACGGCCCGGTCATACGGATGAAGTGGTTGCCGAACTGGAAAAAGTGATCGGCATCGACGACAACTGCGTGCTCCGGTCATTGAAGGAACTCAAGAAGACCTCGATGGTCTATTTCAAATAGGAAGCTGAACATGGATTCTAAATCGCTCTTCGCCAAGGCCCAGACCCTTATGCCCGGCGGCGTCAATTCGCCTCTTCGGGCCTGCAGATATGTCAATGCCGAGCCGGTCTTCATCGAGAAGGCCCAGGGCGCGTACATGTGGGACGTGGAAGGCCGCAAGTATATCGACTACGTTTTTTCCTGGGGCCCCATGATCCTGGGTCATCAGGACCCGGCCGTGACCGAGGCCGCACATACGGCGATTGACCAGGGGTCCAGCTACGGCGCACCCTGTTTCGGCGAGGTCGCCCTGGCCGAAGAGATCAACCGTCTCATGCCGTCCATGGAGATGATGCGCATGGTCTCCTCCGGGACCGAGGCCACCATGTCCGCACTGCGCCTGGCGCGCGGCTATACAGGGCGCAACAAATTCGTGAAGTTCATCGGCAACTATCACGGCCATGCCGACGCCTTCCTGGCTGCGGCGGGGTCTGCGGCGGCCATTGTGCCCGGCACCCCCGGCGTGCCCGAGGAAGTCATCAGCCATACTCTGCTGGCCCATTACAACGACCTTGATGCCGTGCGAAAGCTCTTTGAGCAGTCCGGCGACGAGATAGCCTGCGTCATCGTGGAGCCGGCAGCGGGCAACATGGGGCTGGTCCTGCCCAAGGAGGGTTTTCTCCAGGGGTTGCGCGACCTGTGCACCCAATACGGCGCGGTGCTCATTTTCGACGAGGTCATCACCGGTTTCCGGGTCGCCCCGGGCGGAGCCCAGGAACGGTACGGCATCACCCCGGACCTGACCACGCTCGGCAAGATCATCGGCGGCGGGTTTCCGGTGGGCTGCTTCGGCGGCAAGCGCGAGATCATGGAACACATGGCCCCGGTGGGCGGCGTGTACCAGGCCGGCACCCTGTCCGGCAACCCGGTGGCCATGGCCGCGGGACTGGCTACGCTCAGGCGGCTCCAGGACTGCGACTACGATGCCCTGGAGGCGCGGACCAGGGTCTTTGCCGAGGAATTGGCCTCCATTGTCAGGGCCAAGGGCAAGCCCATATCCCTCGCTCAGGTCGGCTCCGCCTTCACCATGTATTTTTCCGACAAACCCGTGACCAACATGATCGAATCGGGCCAGTGCGATTCGGCCGCCTATGCCGCCTACTGGCAGCAGATGCTTGCTCAGGGCGTCTATCTTGCCCCGGCGGGTTTCGAGTGCGCCTTCACCTCCTTTGCCCATACTGACGAGGATTTTGCGAAGACCCTTGAGGCGGCTCGGAAAGTAACCTTCTGAAAAGAATGAATTGTTGACGGTTTTAACTGGCCGGGGTGCGGTCGGCGCATCCCGGCCCCTGTTTTGTCTTCCCGAAATCATCGGGAATGTGACAATCTCTGTGACCGTCTGCACAGTTTTCACTTTCAGATCATGCCGGTTGCTGATAAATCAAAGGAATGTCAGTAAAGAAAATAGCCGTATATGCCCTGACCAGTCAGGGCGTGTCCGTGGCCAGACGCCTGGCCTCCAAATTGTCCGGGACATTGTATGTCTCCCGACGACTGGAGTCGGAAGACGCAGTCCCCTTCGACTCCCTTCCGCATCTCATTTCCGCCACCTTCAATGCCTTTGAAGGCCATGTTTTCGTGGCCGCAGCCGGGATCGTTGTCCGCTGTATCGCCCCCCACCTTCAGAGCAAGGAGACCGATCCGGCCGTGGTCTGTCTGGATCAGCACGGGAAGTACTCCATCAGCCTGCTCTCCGGTCATCTGGGCGGGGCCAACGAGCTTGCCGTCCAGTGCGCCCGCGCCGTGGGTGGCGAACCGGTCATCACCACGGCCACGGATACGGCGGGTGTGCTGTCCGTGGATACCCTGGCTGAATCAAAGGAGCTGGTCATCGGCAATATCGAGCGGGTCAAGGTCGTGAACATGGCCCTGCTCGAAGGGTTGCCCGTGCAACTCTATGATCCCGAGGACTGGCTGGGGCTGGCTTGGGATGCGAGCTTTACGGGTGTGGCCGGTGCCGAGGAATGGGATCGTTCCCTGCCCGGAATATGGGTGTCATGGCACAACGACAGCCCCGAAGGGAGCCTGGCCCTGTTTCCCCGGGTACTTCACATGGGCATCGGTTGCCGCCTGAACGTCACCGAGGAAGAAATCCTCGACCATGTCCATGAGGTGTTCGAGAGGAAGAACCTTGCCCTGAAGTCCATAGCTTCGCTGGGTTCGGTGGAGGCCAAACGCCATGAGGCCGGACTGCTGGCCGCTGCCGAAAAATTCGGGGTGGAGCCGGTTTTCTATTCCACGGCCCAGCTTGCATCCATTGATGCGCCTACTCCTTCCGATCGTGTGCAAAGGCATATGGGGGTCCCCAGTGTGGCCGAGGCTTCGGCTATGCTGGCCGCCCATGGCGGTGAATTGATAGTCGCCAAGGAAAAAACCGCTACCGTGACCCTGGCTGTCACAAGGAGCAACCGTGCTTAAAGCCGTCAGTCTCGGGCCGGGTGATGAGAGCCTGCTCACCCCGGCTGCGCGCAAGGCCCTGGAAGAGGCCGATGTGGTGGCCGGATACAAGGCCTATCTCGAATTGGTTCCCGCTGCGCTGCTCAAGGGCAAGGAAGTCGTCTCCACCGGCATGACGGGCGAGGTGGAGCGGGCCAGGCTGGCCGTGGAGACCGCCCGGTCCGGTAAAAAAACCGTCATGGTCTGCTCCGGGGACGCAGGCATCTATGCCATGGCCGGACTGCTCCTGGAAATTTTGGAAGCGGAAGGCCTGCTCGAGCAAGTGGAGTTCGAGGTGGTGCCGGGTGTGGCTGCATTCAATGGTGCCGCCGCTTTGCTGGGCGCGCCGCTCATGCACGATTTCGCCTCCATAAGCCTGAGCGACCTGCTCACCCCGTGGGAGCGGATCGAGCAGCGGCTTCGGGCAGCGGCCAGTGCGGATTTTGTCATTGCCATCTATAATCCCCGGTCCAGAAAACGCAGTGATCATCTGCGAAAAGCCCTTGACATCATAGGTGAATTTCGAGTCAAGAAAACGCCGGTCGGCATTGTCGGCAGGGCGTACCGGCCCGGCCAGACCGTGGAGACCGTGGAGCTTCGCAACGTGGACGTGAACAAGGTGGACATGCAGACGGTGCTCATTGTCGGCAATTCCGCCACCAGGATGGTGGGCGGGCGGATGCTTACCCCCCGTGGATACCACCATAAATATGATATTTGAGGTCTAAAGACAAAGTGAGAAAACCCCCTTGCCTTCAGTGGGGTTTTTCAGGTAAAAGCAAGGGTCTACGATGGCAACCCTCGCTTGACAGGGGGGGGATACTTATTTATCCCGCATAGTAGAGAGTGTGACTGTTTATTATTTTTATGCAACAGGAGGAATTAGGTAAATGAAGAAATCTCTGATCATCAGCCTGATGGTTGCCGCCTTGGTGTGTGTCTTCGCGCTGCCTGCCGTTATCGCCGGCACCGCACCCGCAGACGTCATCACCATGGAGGTTCCCGCAGGTGCTGAAGCGACCAAATCGGCCGTGAGCTTCCCGCACAAGAAACATGTTGACGGTGGCCTGGACTGTCTGGTCTGCCATCACAAGTCCACCAGCAAGGACGATGTGAAGGGCTGTGCCGTTGAAGGCTGTCATGCAGATGCCAGCAAGGCTGCCAAGAAAGACCCCAAGGGCTTCTACGCCGCTTTCCACAGCAAGGCGTCCGACGCTTCCTGTCTCGCCTGCCACAAAACGAATAAGAAGGCCGGCAAGGCAGTTCCCGTTGCCTGCAAGGAATGCCACAAGTAAGCCTCTAGGCTGGATTCAAGGGGGGCTGCTCAAGACAGCTCCCCTTTTTTTAAACCTGCTCCCCGGAGGTAACCATGACCCCGGCACCCCCGCCTCCCACCGATGAAAACGTCGACGTGAATGATCTTTTGAATGAGCCCGTTGCCGAGAGCGATGGTCTTGATCCCGATTCCGTGGATGCGGATTTCGAGCAGGAATTGGAAGACCTTTTTTCCGATGATCTTGAAGAAGAGGGACTGCCCGCTGACGAGAATGAAGGCCCTGTCGCCCTTGACGACGTTGTTGAGGAGAGCGGCCAGGACGCCGATGATGACGACCTGATCGTGCTGGACGAACTGGCCGAAGACGATCAGGCTGATGATCCGATCCTGCTTGACGATGTCATAGCCGAACAAGACGCGGCCACAAGTCCTGATGAGGCGCCTCTCAAGACCGTAGGTGAAGACGCCGACGATCTGGAAGCTCTGGTGGAAGACATCGCTGAGGTAAATGACGTCAAGGCCGAACCTGAAGTCGAAGACGACGATGCTATCGAGTTGGACGATCTCGTGGAAGAGACGGCTGGCGAGGATGACGACATCATGGACCTCGAAGCAATGCTTGAAGAAGAGGGAACGGAAGAGTCCCTTGATCTTGAAGAAGAAATTTCTATGGAACCCGAAGACTTGATGGATGTCGCCTTGGCCGAGGAGGCCGCACCGGACGTGCCGGTGGAAGAGGCCGTTGCCGTCGAGGAAATTGAGTCCATCATGGATGAGCCCGAACCCGCGGCTGTCCCTGAAATTGAGTCTGAAAGGATTCCCGAACCCGAAATTGAACTCGCGCCCGAACCCGCGCCCGAAATTGAACTTGAGCCAGAAATTGAGATCGAGCCAGAAATTGAGCCCGAACCTGCTTCCGAACCTCAGGTCGTGGCGGGCAACGTGTTTGAAAATGCTCAGAAGTCAACTGCTCCGGTCGAAGAGGTTGACGCAGAACTGACCGGGTTGGATGCATTGGAAGAAGACGAAATCGAAGACGTCGACAGTCTGCTCGACAATGTGGAAGTGGACGTGTCCGATGTGGTGGATGCCGAAGCTGATCTCGAAGCCGAGGACATGGATCTCGACCTCGATATGGGTGGGGATCTGGATGACGCCCTGTTAGCCGAATCCATGCCTTTGGATGCCGGGATCGATGTGTCCGATGACGTGGACGTGGATCAGCTCCTGGTGGAGGCACGGTCGGAAGCCGACGATGCCACCATGGCCGAACTTCACGACAAGGTGGAACATCTCGAGGCTCGGGTCGAAGAATTGGAAAGGCGCTTGCGTGACGAGATCGCTCAGATGGTTCCGGCAGAGGCCGCCAGGATTATCCGCGAGGAAATAGCGGCTTTGGCTGCCGAGATTGACGACTAACTGATACGGCTTTCGAGAGCGGCCATTGGCGCTGTCGCCGCATTCTCAGGCCTCATCGCAGGGCGGGAGTACGTTGGGCAGCGACTTCGAAAAAAAGAGTATTTGAGTGATATGATGAAAAGCCGACCCTTGGGTCGGCTTTTTTTGCGTGGCGGATCAGGTGCCGCAGAAAGTTTGGGTGACGCGCTCTTCCGGTTGGGGCGGCGCGGCGTATTCGGTGTTTTCGGGCTGGTCTTCGTATGGGCGGGCCAGCACCTCGAGCAGCCGGTGGGTGAGGGTGAAGTCGTTGTCGTCCTCGGCTGCCCGAATGGCCTGTTCCAGGCGGTGGTTGCGCGGGATGAATGCCGGGTTCACCCGGCGCATGGCCTGGCGGGTCTCTTCGGTATTGTCCAGCCGGACGTGCCAGTTTCCGATCCAGTTGCGGATATCTTCTTGCGAGGAAAAGAGGGCCGTGAACCGGTCTGTGTTGCCCACTGCTTCACAAAGCAGCCGGAAGGCGTTGGTGAAGTCCACCCGGTCACGGTGCATGAGTCGGAGCAGTTCGCGGGCCAATTCAAAGTCAGTCTCCCCTCCTCCCGGCAGCCCGATCTTGGCGCACAATCCTTCCGTGTAGCGGCGGGTGAATTCCGGGACAAAGCCGTCGAGCACGCGCTTGCCGACATCCTGCGCCTTGTCCGGGTCGGTGTCGAACAGGGAAACCAGGCAACCGCCCAGGCAGGCCAGGTTCCAGGCGGCAATGGTCGGTTGCTGGTTGAAGGCGTACCGGCCCATGTGGTCGATGGAACTGAAGACCGCTGTCGGGTCATAGTGGTCCATGAAGGCGCACGGACCAAAGTCGATGGTTTCGCCCGAAATGGATGTGTTGTCCGTATTAATGACCCCGTGGATGAAGCCCACGCACATCCATCGGGCCACCAGTTGCGCCTGGGCGCGGCAGACCGATTCGAACAGGGCAACGTAGGGATTGTCGGATCGGCGGACCTCTGGGTAGTGGCGCTCAAGGACGTAGTCGGCAAGCGTTTTGACCGATGTCATATCCTGGCGGGCGGCGAAGAATTCAAAGGTGCCCACGCGCACGAACCCTGAGGCCACCCGGGTCATGACTGCTCCGGGAAGCGGGGTTTCGCGAAAGACCGTTTCACCGGTGGCGGCCATGGCCAGGGCGCGGGTGGTCGGAACGTTCAGGGCGTGCATGGCCTCGCTGACCACGTATTCCCGGATGACCGGCCCCAGCGGGGAACGCCCGTCTCCGCCACGGGAATACCGGGTCCGGCCCGATCCCTTGAGCTGGATATCGAAACGGTCTCCCTGGCTGTTTTGCACTTCCCCCAATAAAACGGCCCGCCCGTCGCCGAGTTGGGGCACGAACTGGCCGAACTGGTGTCCGGCATAGGCCTGGGCAATGGGCTCGGAACCTTCAAGCACGGTGTTGCCGGTGAAGATTGCGGCCAGAGCTTCATCGCTTTCAGGCAGGTCAAGTTCCAGACTGTCGGCCAGTTCCCGGTTCAGGCGGATGAGACGCGGTGCGGTCACGCGGGCAGGCTGTATCCGCTCATAGAAAGATTCCGGCAACCGGGCATAGCTGTTGATGAAGCGCATGGTCATCCCGTGATTTTTTGCCAGGCGGGCAGGAGCGTGTCCATAGAATTGGCCAGGAGGCGCATGTAGCGCACTTCCAGGTCGATCATTTCCAGGTCCTTGCGCCGGAGCCATTCGGACATCCAGGCGAAGCGCAGTCCCAGCAACAGTTCCGGCAGCAGGGAGAAGCTGACGGAGTCCAGGCAGTCGCGTTCCTTCAGCGTCCTGAGCATGGCAGGGGCCAGCCCCCGGACCAAGGCGCGCGGCTCTTCGATACCCACGCAACCGAGGCAGTTGGCCGCATCGAACAGGGCCGGGCGCACCCCGGCGAATTCCCAGTCAATGACCGCAGCCACCGAGAGCCGTTTCCAGATAACGTTGAGCGGGTGGAAGTCGCCCTGGCTCAGAACCGGGGGCAGGTCGTCCCATGCCTCGAAAAGCGGAACCAGGGCCGGGAGGACCGGGAGCAGCGCGTCGTGCATTTCCGGGCTGCGCGGTCCCATGGCACCCATGAGTTCGTTGATGTAATTCTCCAGGTCAAACCGTGGCCCCATGTCGAATTCGGAGATGGTCGACCCGATGCGGTGCAGGTCGGCCAGGAACCGCCCGAGGCTTTTGCCCCTGTCGGCGTCCTCGATGTATTCCGGCTGGGGCAGGGGATCGCCCGGAACAAAGGGGGATATTTGATAGTGGGAGCCGTCCCGTTCCATGCAGAATTGTCCGTCGGGACCGGGCAGGTAGGCCGGGACAGGCAGGCCCTCCGAACTCAGGCGGGCCAGGGTGCGTCCGATGCGTTCCCTCCGGTCGAACTGGCCCGGCCTCAGGGTTTCGAGAACCCATACGCGTCCGGTGCCGTCTTCCACGGCCGATCGCGTCAGGCACCGCTGAGGACTGCCGGACAGGGAAATGTCGGTACGGGGGCTGCCGTGAGGCAGCCCCCAAAGGGAAAGGATTTCGGTCATGAAGGGGCTTATTCGATGCCCAGTGCGGTATAGACGGCCGCCATGTTATCCTTGATGATGGTCTGCTCCGAGGCGGGCACCTGCTGATCCACTTCAGCTTGCATGGCTTCAGCCTGGCCGCCGATTTGCTGGCCCATCATCTGTTCCATGATCTTTTTCTGTTCTTCGGGCAGATCCTTGAGCTGGGTTTCCATCTGCGCACGGATCTTGTCCATCTGTTCCAGGCTCACCATGGTCATGGTGTGGCTGTAAATATACATGAACCGTTCCTCGTCCCAGCCGGCGGCCTTGGCCGCGCTCATGACCGCCTCGCTCAGGGCGGCACCGGATGCATCCCCGATGTCCTGCTGGCTTTCAGCGGTCAGACCGGGCATTTTCGGCAGGTCTTCAAGGAATTTATCGAATTCGGAAGCGGTGAAGGGGCCGCCCATCTCGGTGACGACGGTCTTGCCTTCCTCGGACAGGTTGGGATCGTCGCTGACATCGTCGCCGCAACCGGTGAGCAGGCCGAGGGTCAGAATCAGGCAGAGGGCGAACAGAATTTTTTTCATGGTTTCTCCTTGTGAAACAGAGGATTGGATGTTGCTTCCCTCAGCCTATATGGGGAAGCGAGGTTTTCGTCAACCAGGGTTTCCCACTTTGCGAATGTCGGCCACCTGGCCGTGATAGCGTTCCGGTTCGCCGAGCAGGAAATCCACCAGGCCGCGCGCGGATTGTCCCGGGGTTATGAGCAGACCGTCATTATCCCATTGCTCGAAGACTTCTTTGAGTTGCTGCGCACCGCCGCCCTCGGCCTTGCGGGCGTCCGTCTGCATACGGGTTCTCACGACGCCCGGCCGCCAGATTATGGTCGTGATTTCGGGGGCCTCCGCAGCCAGTTGGCGGGCCAGGTGTTCCTCGGCGGCCTTGGCAACACAATATGCGCCGATGCCGGGTTGGGCACGTTCTGCGGCCCCGGACCCGAAAAAGACCGTCAGGCCATGTCCTTGTTTGATCAGGAGCGGCACGGCGTGGCGGATGAGCTGGTGCCCGGCGCATAGGGAGGCTTCCAGGACTTCACGGAATCGGGTCTTGTTCAGCTCCCAGACCGTGGGGCCGGGCGCGAGCACTCCTGCCGCGTGGATGAACCCGTGGAAGTTGCCCAGTTCAAAGGCGGCCTGAACCAACTCCTGGGCCACGTTGCTCGACGACACGTCCCCGGCCAGACATTCCGCTTTCACGCCGAGCCCGCGGCACCGGTTGCGCGTAGAACGCAGTTTGTCTTCGGTGCGTGCCCCCAGGACAAGGTTCACGCCTTCCTTTGCAAGCTCCAGTGCCAGGGCCTCGCCTATGCCCATGGATGCACCCGTAACCACCAGGGTTTTATTCCTTAAGGAAGTCATATATGGTGTGCCCTCATTGTGAAGATTTCAGCTTCTTAACGGGAGAGTACTCCATGTCGTTGAAAATGAGCAAGCGCAGACCGCTTGTTGCTCAATCAGAAATCAGGAACATGACCCTCGAGTGTGCCAAGGTGTCCGGCGTCAACCTGGCCCAGGGCGTGTGCGACCTGCCCGTGCCCGAACCGGTCCTCCGGGGGGCGGAAGAGGCCATGCGCGCAGGTATCAACACCTACACCCGCTTTGACGGGCTGCCCCGGCTGCGTCAGGCCATCGCGGCCAAGCAGCGGTTCCACACCGGCATGGATGTTGACCCCGAAGGCCAGGTGGTGGCCTCTGCCGGGGCCACGGGCGCGTTCTACGCCGCCTGTCTGGCGCTCCTGAACGAGGGTGACGAGGTCGTGGTGTTCGAGCCGTATTACGGCTATCACATCGTAACCATGGCCTCCCTGGGCATCAAGCCGGTCTACGTCACCCTGGAGCCGCCCTCATGGGAATTCGTGGCCGGGGACCTGGAGCGCGTTGTCACCGCCAGGACCCGTGCCCTGATCCTGAACACGCCGTCCAATCCGGCGGGAAAGGTGTTCGACCGGGCCGAGCTGGAGTTGATCGCGGATTTTGCCCAGGCCCACGACCTTTTCGTGTTCACCGACGAGATTTACGAGCATTTCGTTTTTGACGGTCTCAAACACGTTTCACCGGCAACCCTGCCCGGCATGGCCAGACGAACCATCACCATCTCCGGCCTGTCCAAGGTGTTCTCCATCACGGGCTGGAGACTGGGTTACGCAATATGCGATCCCGAATGGGCGCTGCCCATAGGCCATTTCAACGATCTGGTCTACGTGTGCGCTCCGGCCCCGCTCCAGATAGGTGCGGCCAAGGGGTTGGAGGAACTGGGGGCGGAGTATTATCAGGGCGTGTCCGACGACCATCAGATGAAGCGGGACCGTTTCTGCGGCACCCTGCGCGACATCGGCCTGACCCCGCATGTGCCCAGGGGCGCGTACTACACCCTGGCCGACGTGACCGGACTGCCCGGTTCCACCGCCAAGGAGCGCGCCCTGTATCTGCTGGAAAAGACGGGTGTGGCCTGCGTTCCCGGCTCGGCCTTCTATTCCGGCCCGGTGGGGGAAACCCTGGTCCGGTTCTGTTTTGCCAAGGAAATGGACATTCTCGAAGACGCCATGCATCGTCTGGGGAGGTTGACATGACCGAAAGCCAGAAGCGGGAATTCAAGGTGTATGCCCGGGAGGAAATAGCGGCGCTCAAAGCGGAGATTCCCCGGCTCAAGGAGCTGGTCAAGCCCGTGGCCCCGGACAATGCCATCGGCCGGATTTCCCGCATGGACAACATCGTCAACCAGTCCGTGTCCGAGGCGCAGCTGTCCAAGTCCAAGGTGCGGCTGGTCCGGCTTCAGGATGCCCTCAAAAGGGTGGATGAGGACGAGGATTTCGGTCTGTGCATCGACTGCGGCGACCCCATTCCCATGGCCCGGCTTCAGGCCATGCCCGAGACGCAGTTCTGCGTTCAATGCGCGGAATGATTCGGTCCTGACCCCGTCTACATGGGGCCGAGGGCCATTAAATAGATTCGTTTGAGCATGGCGGGCGGCACCTGGCTGTCCCAATGGCCCGTGCTCTCGGCCCATGCCCAGACGAGCAGCAGCACCAACACGGTCCCGATGCCCACTATCTGCCATGGGACAGTTCTGCGGCCCGGCACGGTGAAGGACAGACATCCTTGGACCGGGCATGAGCCGACGCATTCGGCGCAGCCGATACATTCAGGCGACCTGACCAGCACTTTTTTCTCCACCTCGATGCCGGACGGGCACCGCGCCGAACACCTGCCGCAGCCGATGCAGGTTTCGGCGTCGCGCCGGATGTGTGTCGGTCCGGTCAAGGCCAGCAGTCCGAGCAGTGCTCCGTAGGGACAGAGATACCGGCACCAGAAGTTGCGCACGATCAGGCTTGCCCCTGCCAGACCGGCGATGACGGTCAGGGAAAGGGCGGACGGGCTGGTGAAGAACGCGAGCATCCTGGCGTCCGAGGCCATGTTGAACGGGCTGGCAATGAAGGATTCCAGGGAGCGGGCGTCCATGCTGAATACGGCCAACAGGAAACCGCCGAGCAGCAGGTATTTCAATCCGGTCAGGGGCAGGTCGAGCCATCTTGGCGGGATGACCGCCAGGCCCAGCCGCTGTCCGGCCCGTTCCAGCAGTCCAGACAGAAAGCCCACCGGACAGATGTAGCCGCAGAAGCCCTTGCGGAACAGGAAGGCCATGATCAGGACGGCCACGAATATGGACAGTCCTGCCGGATGAACGTCGTCCCATTGCCCTGTGTCCAGCAGTTTTCGCAGGCCGAGCAGCCCGCTGATGGGCAGGAATCCCTCGACCGCGCCGGGCTTGGCCGCGAACGTGTCGGATTTGCCCGCGACCCAGTTGAGGAAGAGCACGAAACGAAAGCCCGTGTAAACGCAAAACAGCGTGAACGCGGCCTGGATGGCCATGCGGAAGCGGGCGGGAGTTGGTTTTTTCACGAAGCACCTGTCTGGTTTGGGTGCTCCCTAGCCGAAGCCGAGTGGGAGGTCAATCGTCTGCACTTTCTGCACAGTCAAGGGGACGGTCAGGCCTCGTCCTTTCCCACCGGCTTGATCTGCAGTGATTGGGCCTCTCTGCAAATGTGCGACCCGAGACCGACGCCCGCTTCGGCAAAGACGTTGAATGCGGTATGCACGCCCGCTTCGCGGAGCAGGGTCAATTCGTCGTCGTATTGGGCCATGGCGGCGATATTGCCCTGAAAGCCGCGCTCCTTGAGTTTCTTTATGACGTAAAGCTGAGATTCGAGCTTGGGCATGGTCAGGACATAGAGCTTCAGTTCGGGCAGTTCGGGCGGCAGCTTGCGCCAGAAATCCGGGTCCGTGACATCGGCCAGCAGCAGTTGCCGTCCCTGCTCAAGCTGGCTGTCCACGGTGTAGGCGTTTTGGTCAATGCCGAGCACTACCGGACCGAACTTGTCAGTGAAGTAGTCGTAGGCTCCCATCCCCACCCGGCCCATGCCCAGAATGGCGATTTGCCAGGTTCCGGCCTGGAAGGGTTCTTCGTCCGGGTGGCGCTCCACCGTCTCGAACCGTTCCAGGATGTCGTGTATCGCTTCAAACAGGGAGTCCGCCGTCCTGTTCAGGGGCGAGGCCAGGATGAATGAGATGGACAGTGCAATGGCCATGGCCAGCAACCATTCGCGGCTGAGCCATCCGTTGGCCGCAGCCAGTCCGCCCACGATGAGCCCGAACTCGCTGTAGTTGGCCAGGTTCAGGGAGGTTATGAGACTGGTTCTGGCCTTGAGGCGGAAGCGGGTGAACAGGAGGAAGAAGAGCGTCACCTTGACCGGCAGGGCCAGGGTCAACAGTAGGGCCGCGTTCAATGTTTCCATGCTCGGCAGGCCGGCAAGCCCGATCTCCAGGAAAAAACCGACCAGCAGGAAATCCTTGATGGAGTAAAGGGATTTCGCCAGGTCATTGGCCCGTGCGTGGGGGGCGAGCAGCATGCCCATTATCAGGGCGCCCAGGTCCGCCTTCAGGCCCACCAGGTCAAAGGCCCATGCCCCGGCCACAAAGGCCAGGAAGAACCCGAAGAGGACCTGGAGTTCGCCGTGGCCGATGCGATTCAGGATGCGCATGAACAGCCATCGGGCAACAGGCAGGGAGCCGAGGACCGCCAGAGCCCATGCCGTGGGCAGTTTGCCGGTGGAAAAGGCCAGGAACAGGACCGCGAAGATATCCTGGATGATGAGCACGCCGATGGCCGTGCGTCCGTTGAGGGAAGAGGAGCGCCCGCTCTCTTCCAGGATCTTCACGGCAAAGACCGTGGATGAGAAGCTCAGGGCAAAAGCGATCAGCAGTGCGGTGTTCAGGTCAAGGTCCGAGAAGAAGGAGAATCCGGCGGCGGTCAGCCCCATGAGTCCGGCCGAAAACAGGGCCACGGTCAGGAGCATGTGCAGGGAGGCCCCGGCCCATACCTCGGGCCGTAACAGGCTCCTGATGCGCAGTTTGAGGCCGATGGTAAAAAGCAGGATGGTTACGCCTATCTCGGCGATGCCCTGAATGGCGGGGCCGGAAGCGTATCCCTGGGTGGACAGGGCGAATCCGGCCAGCAGATATCCCACCAGGGGGGGAAGACCCAGGCGGCTGACAAGGTAACCGCACCCGAAGGCGAGGACTATGACAAGCGGATCGAAGTGCATGAAGGCGTCTATTGTCCTTGGTTGTGCGTCTTTGGGCGATTCGGTGAAGGCCGTTGCATATTGCTCAAATTGATTGCACATTATTGCATTGGGTGCAACGGGGGGAAATAACAAATCCGATGGGTTGCGCCGGGAGGCGCTCGCGCCGTGCGCTTTGCGCCCGGAATCCGGGGTGTGTTCCCTGGGCAGGCAGCGTGGTCGCCAGACAGCACAATACTGCCCGGAAAAGTCGGAAATCGTCCGCTTGGGAAGGGTTTTTCGCCTGGATTCGGCCTTTCGCCGCTCTTGACTATATCCCCGATCTGGCTTACCAAACCACCTCTTTGCCCAAGCTGGACAGAAGTCCTCGCGCAGGCAGAAAAAATAAATTTAGTAATTTCAGGGAGTTGTCCAGTTGTTCGAGAGCCTTCAAGAAAGACTTGGCTCCACCTTTTCAAGGTTGGGCGGCAAAAAGACCCTTGATGAGAATAATATCAAGGAGGGTCTCAGGGAGGTGCGTCTCGCGCTTCTCGAAGCCGACGTCAACTTCAAGGTGGTCAAGCAGTTCGTTGACCAGGTCAAGGAGCGCGCTCTTGGCGACGAGGTCCTGAAGGGGCTTGATCCCGGACAGCACTTTATCAAGATCGTCAACGAGGAGCTGATCGAGCTTCTTGGCGGAGAACAGCAGGGGCTGGACCTCAAGGCCAAGCCCCTGAAGCTGATGATGGTCGGCCTCCAGGGCTCGGGTAAGACTACTTCCTCGGGCAAGATCGCGCTCTTCATGCGGCAGCAGCACGGCAAGAAGCCGTATCTGGTGCCTGCGGACGTCTATCGCCCGGCTGCCATTGAGCAGTTGCAGACCCTGGCCCGGCAGCTTGACGTGCCTGTTTACCCGTCCACCACGGGCATGAACCCGGTGGACATCTGCAAGGATGCGTTGGTCAAGGCCGAGGAATTGGGCTGCGATCTGGTGCTCTTTGACACCGCAGGCCGTCTGCATATCGACGAAACCTTGATGGACGAGCTTGAGAACATCAAGAACGAGTGCAACCCGCAGGAAATTTTGTTCGTGGCCGACGCCATGACCGGCCAGGACGCCGTGACCGTTGCCGCCAGCTTCAACGAGAAGCTCGGCATTTCCGGTGTGGTCCTGACCAAGATGGACGGTGACGCCCGAGGCGGCGCAGCCCTGTCCATCAAGACCGTGACCGGCAAGTCGGTCAAATTCGTGGGTGTGGGCGAGAAGCTCACTGAACTGGAGCTTTTCCATCCCGACCGCATTGCTTCCCGTATTCTCGGCATGGGCGACATGATGACGCTCATCGAGAAGGCCCAGAGCGAGATCAACGAGGATGAAGCCAAGGCCATGGCCGAAAAGATGGCCAAGGCGGAATTCGATTTCGAAGATTTCCTCGGCCACATGAAGAAGCTCAAGAAGCTCGGAAGCATGGAAGGGCTGCTCAAGATGATTCCCGGCATGGGCAACATCATGAAGCAGATGGGTGACAACGTCATGCCCGAGGACGAGATGAAGCGCACCGAAGCGCTCATTTCCTCCATGACCATGAAGGAACGCCGCCAACCCGATCTCATCAATGCCAGCCGCAAGGAGCGCATCGCCAAAGGCGCGGGCATGAAGGTCGCTGACGTCAACGTGCTCATCAAGAATTTCAAGCAGATGAGCAAGGTCATGCAGGCCATGATGGGTGGCGGCAAGAAGAAGGGAAAGTTCGGCCTTCCCAAGCTGCCCGGCCTGGGCGGCGGCATGCCTGACATGAGTGCGCTTGGCGGGATGCCCGGTATGCCGGGAATGCCCGGGATGCCCGGCATGGAGGAAGAGACCGGCAGGAAGGCCCTTTCCAAGAAGACCCTGAAGGCGCGGAACAAGAAAAAGCTGAACAAGAAGAACAAGAAAAAGAAGAAAAAATAGACAGTAAAAGACCCTTCGTCTTTTAATGATATTAACTTGCCATAGAGTGGGCAAAAACGTATTAATCAAATATTGGGAGATAAGTATCATGGCAATGAAAATCAGATTGACCCGGATGGGTTCCAAGAAGCGTCCTTTCTACCGCGTGGTAGCTCTCGACAGCACTGTCCGTCGTGATGGACGCCCTGTGGAATACCTCGGGCATTACAATCCCATGGTCGAGCCGAACGAAGTCGTGCTTGATGTGGAAAAGATCGAGAAGTGGTTGGCCAAGGGCGCCGAGCCCAGCAACACCGTTCGTTCCCTGCTGAAAAAAGCCGGAAAATAGCCTTGCGCTTTTGAGCAGGCAGACTCTGGGAGTCGGCCTGTAGGGTCCGGACCACGTTTGGCAACTCATGTTCATGGCGCGCGGCAACGCGCCAGCACCGGAGGTGACGTCATGTTGAAAGAGATGATTGAGTACATTGCCAAGTCCCTGGTGGACAACCCGGACGAAGTGCATGTTTCGGAAGTTGAAGGCGAGCAGACCTCGGTAATCGAGTTGAAGGTGGCCAAGGAAGACCTTGGCAAGGTCATCGGCAAGCAGGGCCGCACGGCGAGAGCCATGCGCACGCTGCTCGGTGCCGCCTCCACCAAGGTGCGGAAACGCTCCGTTCTGGAGATTCTCGAGTAACTTTCTCGTTTGAGAACGTCTTGAATTTGCACGTCCGCAATTCCGCCTTGAAGGGCGGGATGCGAGGCGCAATGAAGACCCAAGGCCGGAGCGCGGTTCTACTGCGTGAGGGTTTGGGTCTTTTGCAGTAACCAAACAGATGGTGACTATGCGACAGTCCGGGTTCATCCCTGTGGGCGGGGTTGTAAAACCGCACGGAATTCGAGGGGAGCTCTGCATAAAAAGTTATGCGGACTCCCCGTCCCTTTTCGGTGCTGTGGACCCCCTGTATCTCCGGGACGGCGACAAGCCGCCACGGCCGGTGAGCGCCACTGCCTGGCGCGAACACAAGGGGCTGGTCCTGCTCACGCTCAAGGGTGTGACAGATCGCGATCAGGCCGAGGCCCTGCGTGGTCTGGAGGTGTTGATCCGTGAAGAGGACCTGCCGGAACTGGAAGGGGACGAGCATTATTTCTACCAGATGATCGGCTGCCGGGTGGTGCTTCCGGACCAGACCGAAGTGGGCGAACTGAAAGGGTATTACGAGACCGGCGAGCAGGACACCTGGGTCATCGTCAACTCGGAGGGCGCGGAAATCCTGCTGCCCGCCGTGCCCGAATTCGTATTGGACGTTGATCTCGACACCGAGACCATCGTCATCGAGCCGCCCGAGGGGTTGCTGGACCTCTATCTCAATGCCGAGCCCCCCAAGAAGAAAAAGCCCCGTCCTTTGCGCCAAAAACAACCCAAGACATCATGAATTTCCATCTCGTCTCCATCTTTCCGCACTATTTCGAGTCCCCGCTTTCAAGCGGGCTCATGGGCAAGGCCGTGGAAACCGGGTTGGTCAATCTCGACCATGTGGATGTGCGCCGGTTCGCGGGCGGGGTCCATAAATCCGTTGACGACAGACCGTTCGGCGGCGGACCCGGCATGTTGCTCAAGCTCGATCCCATGATCGCGGCCCTGGATTCCATCGAGACCAGGGGGCGCATCCTGATGCTCTCGCCGCGCGGCAAGCCGCTCAACCAGGCCAAGGCTCGGGAGTTGGCCCTGGAAGACGACCTGACCCTCATCTGCGGCCGCTACGAGGGCATTGACGAGCGCCTGCTCGACCTCTACCCCATCGAGCTGGTGTCCGTGGGCGATTTCGTGCTCAACGGCGGCGAGGCCGGCGCGGTCTGTCTCATGGAATCCGTGGCGCGTCTTTTGCCCGGCTTCATGGGGCATGAGGATTCCGGGGACGAGGAATCCTTTTCCGCCGGACTGTTGGAATACCCCCACTACACGCGCCCCGAAGACCATGATGGACTCAGGGTGCCCGAGGTGCTGCGTTCCGGGGATCATGCCAAAATTGCGGCCTGGCGGCGGGAGTGCAGCCTTTCCGCCACCATTGCGGATCGTCCGGACCTGTTGCCCGGCGCGAGCCTCACGGTGGAGGACGTCGATTTTCTGCGCCGGCAGCCGCGGACCCGGCTGGGGCGCAACCTGTACATAGCACTGTGTCACTACCCGGTGGTCAACAAGTTCGGTGAGAAGGTCGCGGTCTCCGTGACCAACCTGGACCTGCACGACATGGCGCGGGTGGCCCGGAGTTACGGCCTGGGCGGATTCTATGCCACCACGCCCATCGAGGACCAGAAATCGCTGGCGGGAAAGCTGCTGTCGCACTGGAAACAGGGGGCGGGCAGCCAGGCAAACCCGGACCGCGCCGAGGCCTTTTCCAAGGTCAAGGTTTTTGATGATATCGATTCGGCGGTCCTTGACATCGAAGCGCAAACAGGGCAATGTCCCCGCCTCGCGGCCACTTCAGCGCGGCTGGATCGTCGCAGGGAAGCCCAGCCTGCCCTGACCTACGGAGAAGTGCAGAACTGGCTCGCCAACTCTCCAGTATTGTTGATCTTTGGAACTGGACACGGTCTGGCGGAAGAAGTCCTCTCCAAAACGGACGGCATTTTACGACCGCTCAGGTATTTGGATGACTACAACCATCTGTCGGTAAGAAGCGCGGTGGCGATCATCGTCGACCGGCTTGTCGCGGATGAGTATTAAGAATTTAGGAGATTACCATGGACATCATCAAGAGAATCGAATCCGAACACATCCGTTTGGATATGCCCGACTTCAAGGCCGGTGACACCGTCAAGGTTCACTACCGGATCATTGAGGGCGAAAAAGAACGCATCCAGGTCTTCCAGGGCGCGGTCCTGCGTCGTCGTCGCGGTACCACCAACGCCACTTTCACCGTCCGCAAGATTTCCGACGGTATCGGTGTTGAGCGCGTGTTCCCCACGAACTCCCCCTACATCGACCGCGTTGAAGTGGTCTCCGAGGGCAAGGTCCGTCGCAGCCGCATTTACTACCTGCGCAATCTGCGCGGTAAGGCCGCCCGCATCAAGTCCAAGCAGATCTGGGAGTAATTTTTCGGATAAGCGGCGTTCTGCACCGCTGCTCTCGAAACCCGGACCCTTGCGTATGGGAATACGCGGCGGCCCCGGATTTCGTTCGCATCGGCACAGCCCACCACTTCTCCAAAAAATTACAGGAACTAATGCGATATATCTGCCCGGAGTGTCTTTTGACACTCCGGGCTTTTGTGCTTGAACTTTCGGATGTGCGGCATTCTGCACCGCTGCTCTTGAAACCCGGCCCCTTGCGTATGGGAATACGCGGCGGCCCCGGATTTCGTTTGCATCGGCACAGCCCACCACTTCTCCAAAAAATTACAGGAACTAATGCGATATATCTGCCCGGAGTGTCTTTTGACACTCCGGGCAATTGGTGTTGAAGGGGTGCGGAGGTTACTGTTTCCACTCAGCGTGGATGACGTTGCCGTCCATGGTCTGGACGCCACAGTATAGGGAGCTGCCAAGGTACAGGGTTGCGCGGGCCCAGGTAGGTTTGATTCTCCAGAGTTCAAGATCGTCACTGTAAAGGGTGGTGAAGGCACTCATTTGGTTGATGGGAAACTGTATCTTGACCCGCTGTTTTTGGCCCGGAGCGAGTGCAAGCTGAACGGGCATATCGAACGGGTATGGATGCTTGCCGCCGTCGACGGCCATGGTGCCCATTGCGCTGGGGTTGATGAGCCAGCGGTCCGAATTGTTGGTCACATCCACGGTGATGGAAAACTCGTCGCCGATATTCTGTTCGAATCCTCTGGCTTTGTCCGAGTATTTCACTGTCATGCCGATGAGCTTGACGGCGATCTGTGGCGGGGAAAGGTCTAAGCGACCGTTGAAAACCATTGGCGAGCCGCTGTCGTTGGCCGTGACGGTGTAATGGGTGAAGTTGGAACAGTTGCTGTGTTCGAATTCGCCTATGGTCTGGGAAACCTGTGCGCCGGGCTGGACCGTTTGCGAGAAATTGATGTCCATGGACTGTGCTGGGCGAAACATCTGGTGACCCTGAAGCTCAATCTTGTATCGGTTCAGGTTGACAGAGGTTGTTCCCTGATTGGACACCGTCAGTTTGAGTTTGCGAAGCTTCTTGTCGACAACGGTTTCGGCTATGGTCAATACCAGGTTGGGGCCTTCGAGCACGTCCTTTTGGACATTGGCCCCGACGCTATGTCCCATGGCGTTCCCTGCTGTCGCGGCAACGCCGGTTGCTGCCGGGGTTTCGATATTGCCCGGATTGGCGGTGGATGCGCTGAAGGTGCCTGTGCCCAACACCGTGTTGTTTCGGGTGTCGATGATCTCGATGGTGACTCTGGCAATGCCTGGAGTCTGGGAGAATTGCCGCTGCAAGTTGAGCGACCGGCCCGGCCTGAGATCCTGGGCCAAGGTGAACTGGTCGCCTGCCGGTGAGGCGGTTCCCTTATGATCGTATTGCGTGCCGCGCACGGCAATGGTGTTTCGGGGGAGATTCCTTTTCGAGGTATTTGTCACGGTCACGAACCAGTCGGTCCGTCCGTTGCCTCTGGTCACGGTGAACTGCGACAGCTGTACGGCTGCTCCGGTCTGCACCATGGTTGCTTCCATTGTCTTGGTCTTGGGTTGTAACAGTTCAAGGCCGCTGGCCCAAGTCTGGACCGGGCACAGCAGGGTAAGGCAGAGTATCGAGAAGAGGATTCTCATGCGGTGTTCTCCTTGAGTGAGGGTGGTGGAGCCAGAGTCGAATCTATCCGTACACTATTATCGGCATGTTTTTCAACCTAAAGGGCTTTGTGAGACTTCGTTCTCGGTACGGTGTTGTCGCGATCATGGAAGGTGGCTATTTTCCGGGTTTTGGGGCAGACATAGGCCCGGAGGAAACTGATGACCCAGATTATTCTGTTCGACAGAAAAGGCTTTGCGCCCGACGAGATCGCCGGGGTGGACGAGGCAGGGCGGGGATGCCTGGCCGGGCCGGTGGTGGCCGGGGCGTGCATCCTGCCTGCGGAGTACGACCTGCCGGGGTTGAACGACTCCAAGCAGCTCACCGCGGAAAAGCGGGAAGTCCTCTATGACCTCATCCGCAATCAGGCCGTGGCCTGGGCCGTGGGCGTTTCCTGGTCCGGGGAGATCGATCAGGTCAACATCCTGCAGGCCACGTTTCTGGCCATGGCCAGGGCCGTGCGAACCATGAAGGTGCAGCCGAAATTTTTGCGCATCGACGGCGACAAGACCGTGCCGTTCCATGCGTTGCGCCTGGATATCCCCCAGGAGGCCGTCATCAGGGGCGACGGTTCCGTTCCGGCCATCTCCGCCGCGTCTGTCATGGCCAAGACCTTCCGCGATCGGCTCATGGTCAAACTGGCCAGGCGCTATCCCGGTTACGGCATATCCCTGCACATGGGCTACGGCACCAAGGTGCATGTGGAAGCCATTCAAAAGCTCGGTCCGTGCAAGCTCCACCGGATGACCTTCAAGAAGGTCAGGGTCGAGCAGAAAGCGCAGGAACAGGCCAGCCTTTTCTAGGATTTGCCTCCGGCGGCCAGAGGGGGAAACTTTTGAAAAAGTTTCCCCCTCTGGACTCCCCTTTCAAAACTTTTTGTAGCCGCCTTCGGCGGGGAGATCGGTAAACTTTTCGTAAATTGAATGGAGCGGATTTGGGGCGAACCGCCCCAAACAGCGGCTTATGCTTTACAAACATTGGAGCGATTCGGGTGCGCCTCGCACCCGACAGCGGCTTTTCCCCAATGCACTGTCATACAAGCATCCGTGGACGCGATTAGGCTTGGGAGAGTGGGGCAGATGTGCATTTTGTCGGGCGCAGCCCAGCCGGAGGCGTAGCAACGCTACGGTGAGGATTGGGCAAAGCCCGAAAAATGTGCAGATGGCCCGCTATCGCAAGCCGCTATTTGTACGCAGACAACTGCCTGGCCGTATCTCTGGCGATGTCCTTGTCCTTCAAGTCCTGCTTCTTGGAATGGACGTTCTTGCCGCGTCCCAGGCCGATCAGAACCTTTACCTTGCCCCGGCTGAAATACATCTTCATGGGGATGACGGTCAGGCCCTTCTGTTCGGTCTTGGTTCGAAGCACCTCGATTTCCCGTTTGTGCAGGAGCAGTTGCCTGGCCCGTTCGGGGTCGTGCTGGTCGAACTCGCCCGCCTTGTCAAAGGGGGCGATGTGCACGCCCACCAGGAAGGCGGAGTTGTTTCGGAACTGGACGTAGCCGTCCTTGAAGGAGACATGGCCCGCACGCAGGGATTTGACCTCGGAGCCGACAAGGGAAATGCCCGCTTCGAAGGTCTCGAAGATTTCGTACAGCCGCCGGGCCTGCTTGTTGACGCCGATGGTGTCCGGGGTGAGGCTTTTGTTCTTTTTCTTTTTTGCCATGGATCGTCTACGTGGGCATCTCGTCGTTTTCCAACAGGGACGAGAAGAAGGTGACTTCCTCGGGGAAGTGCTTGAAAATGTTGTTCATCACCAAATGGTTGATGCGGCTGACCATGCGGCATTCCAGGACATCCTTGAGCAGGAGGCGGCAGTCGTGCATGTTGGTCTGCCGAATGATCCGCTTTATGCCGGGAATGGCCTGCGGGGTCATGGAGATGGAATCGATGCCCATGCCGAGCAGGATTGGTACGCAGAACGGGTCCGAAGCCACCTCGCCGCAGAGGGACACTTCTATGCCTGCCTGATGGGCCGCGTCAACCACCAATTTGATGGCGCGCAGGGTGGCCGGATGCAGCGGCTGGTACAAATAGGACACGTGGTGGTTGGTGCGGTCCACGCCGATGGAATACTGGATGAGATCGTTGGTGCCGATGGAGAAGAAGTCCACCTCCTGGGCCAGGAAGTCGGCGATCATCACCGCTGCGGGCAGTTCGATCATGGTGCCCACGGGCATGTCCGGGTCGTAGGCCACGCCTTCGCGCCGCAGTTCGGCCTTGGCCTGGGCCAGCCACGCCTTGGCCTGGCGTATCTCCTTGACGCCGGAGATCATGGGGAACATCAGCGAGACGTTGCCGTAGGCCGAGGCGCGCAGGATGGCCCTGAGCTGCGTCTTGAAAAGCTGCGGGTTCTTCAGGCAGAAACGGATGGCCCGCAGGCCCATGGCCGGGTTGGTTTCGTTGAGTTCGCCGAAGGTGGAGATGAATTTGTCGCTGCCCAGGTCCAGGGTGCGGAAGACCACCTTTCTCGGTGACATGATGGCGGCCAGATCGATGTATTTCTCGGTCAGCTCTTCTTCGGAGGGCAGTGTGTTCCGGTTGAGGTAGGCGTATTCGGTGCGGTACAGTCCGATGCCCTCGCCGCCGTTGTCCAGGACTGCGGCCACTTCCTCCACCAGTTCGATGTTGGCCTGTACCTGCACCCGCGATCCGTCAAAGGTCTCGGCTGGCAGGTGGCATTGGCGCTTGATCTTGCGCGTATAGGTCTCGAATTGGGCTGCCCGTTCGTTGTAGTCCGCCAGTTCGCTTTCCGTGGGGTTGACCACGATCTTGCCGGTCAGGCCGTCGATGATGACCAGGTCGCCGTCACGGATGAAATCTTCGAGCTTGTCCACGCCCACCAGGGCCGGGATGCCAAGGGAGCGGGCCATGATGCCGGTATGGGACGTCTTGCCGCCGCGCACGGTGGCAAAGGCCATGATCCGGTCCACCTGGAGTTCGACCGTGTCGGCCGGGGACAGGTCGTGGGCCATGATGATGGCCCGGCCCGAGATGGCGGTCCGGTCGGTTTTCACGCCCATGAGCTTGGTCTGGACCTTGTCCGCGACCACGCGCACGTCCTGCATGCGTTCGCGGATGTACTGGTCCTTGATGGCCTCGAAAGCGGCATCCTGGTCGGCGACGGCTTTTTCCAGTGCCCAGGCCGCGTTCAAACCGAGGCTGGAGATATATTGTTCAGCGGCGCCGGAAAGTTTCGGGTCCTTGAGCATCATCAGGTGGGTGTCGATGAGGGAACTGTGGCTTTTCAGTTCTTCCGGCACCAATTTGCGGATGGCTGTCAGTTCGGTTTCCACGTCCTTGAAAGCGCCGTGCAGCTGCTTGATTTCCTCGGGCACCAACGCAGCGGGCACGGTGTGCCTGGGCAGGTGAGCCATATGGTTACGGTTGACGAAAAAGGCCTTGCCGATGGCAATGCCGGTGGCAACCGGGATACCCGTGAGGATCGTGTCAGCCATTTACGCTCCTTCGAATTTGTTTTGGAACAGTTTTTCCAGTCGCTCCAGGGCGGCTTCGGCATCCTCGCCCATGGCGCGCAGTTCCACGACGTGGCCGGGACCGGCGGCCAGGGTCAGGATGTCGAGGATGGACTTGGCGTCCACCTTCTGGTCTCCGCAAACCAGGGATATATCCGCCTCGAAGGCTTGCGCTTCCTGGGCGAGCCTGCCTGCCGGTCTGGCATGCAGTCCGTTTTCGGAGGCAACGACAACCTGTCGGGACAGATATTCTCGGACCCCGTCTATGGTGCTTTCATCCGTCATTATTCAAACCTTCTTTTCAAACTCTTTATATGTCTGATTGAAAAGGAAATCACAAGCCAAATCCCGTTTTGAACGTGTCTTCCAGCCATGGGAAACAGGTGATGATGGCCATTAATACGGCCACGGCCAGGACACGGGTCATCATGCCGGTCCGGACAAAACGGCCGAAGAGCATCAGCGTGCTCAACCCGATGAGCAGCTCCCACCATCGGTAGGGGTGCGGCCAGAGGATTACCCATAACCAGAGCAGCAGAGCCGCATTGGCATACTTGACCCGGCGCCCCCAGTTGATGAGATCCCACCGTTTCAGTCTCTGAAGAAATTTGAATCCCTGCCTGATCCCGCAGATAAAGGTGTAGGCGCGAAAGGCCTGCACCCCCAGCAGCAGACTCAACCCTATCGAGAAGGCCAGGGCCTGGTTTCCGGTCAGGAGCAGGCAGATGGTCAGGAGTGCCCAAAAAATGAGCAGGCTGCCCGCAAAGACCGAGTCGCCGATGGCCGAAAGGGTGTAGGCCGTGGTGTCCCTGACCTTGGGCAGCATCTTCGGCGGGAAATGGCCCTGGCCGATGGAAGTCTCCACATGGAGCAGGATGCCCACCATGCACGGTGCCCAAAAGGGATGGGACTGGTAATGGCGGGCATACCTCTTCAGCGCGGCCTTGAATCCCTTGCGGTCTCGGTGGATGGCTTGCAGGCCGGGTTGCATGGCGTACATGAGGCCGATGTTCTGCATGCCTCGGGTGTTGAAGCCCGTGCCGGTCAGGTAGCAGCGAAAGAAGCTGCGGACAAAGGCCATTGCCCGTGAGTCGGCCTGCAGGCGTGATATCCCTATATCCATCATGGACGAACCGCCGGGCTATGCGCCGTTTGGAAGGAGGTTGAACCGGGCCAGATACCGGCAGGTGGCCAAAGCCGCCATGGTCTTGATCACGCCGCCGATGATGAACGGAGCCACGCCCACTGCCCAGACCTTGCTCCAGGTCAGGTCAAGGGCGAATTTCAGCCAGCCCGCGCCAAAGGCGAACACAACGACCATGCCGATCAGGCCGAAGGCCATGCCCTTGAACCAGGGAATGAGCTTCTCTTCTCCCCGGGCCAGGCCGCTGATGAAGGCGGAGAGCAGGAACCCGAAGAGGAAGCCTCCGGTGGGTCCGATCATGTGGCCCAAGCCGGATTTGCCGCCTGCGAACACGGGCAGTCCGATGACGCCGGCCAGCAGGTACAGGGCCACGGCCAGGGCGCCGCGCCTGGGGCCGAGCACAAATCCGGCCAGGGTGACGAAAAAGGTTTGCAAGGAAATGGGCACCGGGCCGATGGGGATATTTATGTAGGCACCGGCACCGATGAGCGCGGCCATGAGTGCGGTCCAGACGAGTTGGTGTATATCGGTAAGCGACGAAGTCTTCATGGGTTCTCCATAGCAGGTTGTCAGCGGGAGCGCATCAAAGCATAGACGTCCTTGGCTGTCCATCCGTTCGAGCGGACCGCTACCCTGCGGGCAATTTCCTTGGGCTTGTCACCCTTGTCGGATTCTTCGTCAAGCATGTGCAAGATATCCGCTTCAATGGTTTTTCCGGTTTCACCGGCCGGGCCGATGATGACGGTCAGTTCGCCGCGCAGGTCCAGGTCAAAGGCTTCGAGGGTGGCCAGGTTTCCCCGGAGAAATTCTTCGAACTCCTTGGTCAGTTCACGGGCCACGCAGAATTCACGATCTCCCAGGATGTCGCGGGCAATGTCCAGGGTGCCTGCCAGGCGCGATTTGCGTTCGAAAAAGACCAGGGTGGCCCCGGTGTCGCGGTGGGCGGCAAAGAGTTTTTCGGTCTGGCTCTTCTTTCTGGGCGGAAACCCGAGAAAGGTATAGGGCAGCGGCGGCAGTCCCGAGGCGGAAAGGGCGGTCACCGGCGCACTGGGGCCGGGCACGGGCGAGACCCTGATGCCGTTTTCGCGGCAGGCGCGGACCAATGTGAAGCCGGGATCGGACAGGAGCGGGGTGCCCGCGTCCGAGATCAGGGCCACGTCCAGGCCGTCTTCGAGAAAATCGAGGACCTTGGGCAGCCGCTTGTCTTCGTTGTGTTCGAAAAAGGACATCAGACGGCCGTGGCGTTCCAGTCCGAGCCGCTTGAAAAGCAGGCCGGCCCGCCGGGTGTCCTCGGCCAGGATGACGTCGGCCTCCGTCAGGATGTCCCGCGCCCGGGGCGACAGGTCGCCCGCATTGCCGAGGGGGGTGGCTACCACCCAGAGTGTGCCTGTGTTGCTCATAGTTGCAGTCCGCTCAGGTCGAATACGTTTTCAATATGTTCCACATCCAGGGATGAGCCGGTGTCCGTGACCGCGGCCAGGTCGAACCGGCAGGGCTCGTCCCACAGCTCGAATTCCGTCAGGTAGTGGCTGGCCGCTTTGATCAGGCGGGCCTGCTTTGTGCGCGTCAATGCATCGCCGGGAGCGGCCATTGAGCCTGCCTTGCGGGTTTTCACCTCCACGAAGACCACGGTGTCGCGGTCCCGGCAGACCAGATCCAGCTCCCACTGGCGAAAGCGCCAATTGCGCGCCAGCACCCGGAACCCCTTGGCTCGAAGATGACGCGAGGCCGCATCCTCGCCCTGGTCGCCGAGGCTTTTTGCGGGTTTCGCGGGAATGAATTTCGTGAAAAACCCCATGGAGACGAGTGATAGCACAGGACCTGACGGCTTGCCAGAACCCTTGTCCCCTATCTGCCCGCAAGCAGGCGGACAATGGCGTCGGGGCTGAAGTCGTATTCCTTCAAGCCGGGATTGTATGTTTTGGTGAGTTCTTTGAAGTCTATTTTCTTCCAGTTGTCGCGATTCAGTATGGGCGCGTATTTGTTGATGTTGTCCATGTCTATAAGCCGCATCTCGGATTGTATGGTGGTGCCTGTGTCCGCAAAGTCCCGACCGTTGTGGTAGTCGAGGATGAGGGTCAATGCCCATGCGCCTTCCATGAAATGCCCGCCCACCGAGGCGACCAGCTCTCCCCGCTTGACGGCTTCTATGCCCTGATGCGACCAGTCGACGCCGCCCAGGACACAGTCCCGTCCGGGCTTCATCCCGAGGGAGGCCAGGGTTTTTCCGGCAGACAAGGCCGTAGCATCGCTGACCACCCAGTAGACCGTGGCCGAAGGGTGTATCTTGTGCAGCAAACGGGTTTTTTCGCCTGCCACTTTCGCATCCCAGTACGTTGGGACAAACCTGTCCAGGACTGTTTCGGACTGGTCGGCAAGGGCCTGGCATAGGCCTGCCTGCCTGTCGATGGAGACCATGGTGTCCAGTCCGCCACCCAGCCCGACCACATGCACTTTCTTGTCGGGGCCGGTCAGTCGCAATTTTGCAGCTTCCCGGAAAAGGCGTTTGGCCAGCAGATAGCCGGCCAGCTTTTCGTCGGGGTGGATATGCCCGATCCAATGAGGATGCTTCTCTCTGGGGAGGCCCGCCTGGTCCTGTTCGCATTGCACGATGTCGGAATTCACAAGGAAGGATTTCACGCCTGCCGTCTCGGCCATGCCCATGATCGTGAGGCTGCTTTCTCCGTGATAGATGTATATGAGATAGTCGGGTTTGTTTTCTCCGGACAGGATGATTTTGGCCTTGTCCATGACGTCGAATCTGTTGGTCGCCTTTACAAGGGCAAGGTCGACTCCCAGGCTTTTCGCCGCAACGGTCATAAAGGAGCAGTAGCTGTCCCAAAAGGGGTTCAGGGCATAGTCCGCCGGGGATATGAAGGTCACTCGGGGCGGAGGCGGTTTTGCACCGGCAAGCATGGCGGTCGGCATGCACAGGATGGCGATGAGCAGCACTGCTGGTCCGAGTGCAAAAGATATAGGATTTTTATATCCGAGTGAAAAAAAGGACTTAGTCTGTCGGGACACAATGGCCTGCTTAGCACTCATATGATGGGTGGCGCAACGGGTTTTGATCCCCCCCCTTGTCCTCTTTTCTCTTTTGCCGATTCTGGGGTACAGGATCAATACGGAGGCGGGTTATGCTCAAATACGCAATGATCGGCGGCGGTCCCGGCGCCTTTGTGGGCGACGTGCACAGGCGGGCTTTGGCTTTGAACGGCCATGCCAAGTTGGTGGCGGGGTGTTTTTCCCGCGATCTGGAAAAAACCCGGACTCTGGGCCGCGAACTCGGCCTGGACCAGGACCGGCTCTACGCCACTCCCGAGGAAATGGCCCGGTTGGAGGCGGGGGATATCGACTTCGCCGTGGTGGTCACCTCAAACGAGGCGCATTATTCCAATGTCAAGGCGTGCCTCATGAGCGGCATTCACGTCATGTGCGACAAGCCGTTTACCCACACCTCGGCCCAGGCCGAGGAGCTGGTGCGTCTGGCCCGCGATCGGGAGTTGATCCTGGCCGTGACTTACACCTATGCGGGCTATCCCATGGTGCGCCAGATGCGCGAGATGATCGAGCGCGGCGACATCGGCGAGGTCCGGTTCGTCAATTGCGAATACCCGCAGGGCTGGCTGGCCGAGATGCTGGAGACCACCGGCCATATCCAGGCCTCGTGGCGGGCCGATCCCGAGCGCAGCGGCGGTACCCTGTCCCTGGGCGACGTGGGCTCGCATATCGAATACCTTGTGCCGCACGTCACCGGGTTGAACCTGACCCGGCTGGCCGCCCGGCTCGACTCCCTGGTGGAGGGGCGTCTTCTGGACGACAACGGCACCATCCTGACCGAGTACGACACCGGCGCGCGCGGCATGTATTGGTATTCCCAGGCGGCCACGGGCATGGTCAACGGGCTCAGGCTGCGCGTGTTCGGCGACAAGGGCGGCCTGGAGTGGTTCCAGGAGGACCAGGAACACCTGCGCTTCATGCCCTTGAACGAACCCGCCCGGATCATCACCCGCGGTACCCCGGACCTTCTGCCCGGCGCCATGGGTTATTCGCATACCCCGGCGGGTCACCCCGAAGGCTGGTTGCAGGCCTTTGCCAATATTTATACTGCGTTTTGCAATACCCTGGAAAACGGGGCCGCCGTCGACTTTCCCACCGGAGAGGACGGGCTGCGCGGGGTGCGGTTTATCGAGGCTTGTTTGGAGAGTTCGAGAGGGGATACTTGTTGGATTGAGATGGGGTAGATCGCTTTGGGCAGCGGGCCTGAAGAAATAAGGAAGGCCGCCCAGGGGGCGGCTTTTTGTTTGGGATGCGCGCCTTTGGCGCGAGAGGCATTGTTTGGGGCTTGCAGCCCCAAAGGCATTCCATGTCCTTCTTCGCGGGTGTGTGCGGGTTCCCCTTGCAGCAAGTCTGAAGAAGAGCCGTCGCTCATCGCTCCTCCATGTTTTTTTTCTGCCCTCCCGGCGGGGTTCTTTTT
>NZ_QTZO01000026.1 GCF_004025585.1 Pseudodesulfovibrio sp. S3 | reverse complement strand
TACAGCGAGGGGCAATTGGAAGCGGGGCTTAGAGCCTGTTGTGCGCGGCGGAGCGTGGCCCGGAAAGCGTTCGTTCACGGACTTTCTTTCCCGGGCAGTGGAGCCGCGCTACAGGCTCTTGGTCCCGCTTCCAGGATCACAGCCCAAAAAAGGCGTTTTTGCCTACTTTTGTCGCCTTGAACAAAAGTAGGGCGCTGCAAGAGCGCAACACTTCAAAAGGATATAGAGCCTAACTTCCACCGCGAATGCGCTACGTATCAAACAATCCCCCAAAACCTATGATGAAATCTGCCGCCCCGAAAAACCGAAGAGCCTAATCCAACAAGAAAATCACACCATCCCCACCACCCCTTACAACGACGACCAATTGACCCCGAAGCTTAGAGCCTGTCTCGGGCGGCGAAGCGTGGCCCGATTGAGTCCACAGGGTGGACAATCGTTTCGGGTAGCGAAAGCCGCCTACGGGCTCTTTGCTTCAGGGCCAGGCTTACAGCGCGGAAAAGCGTTTTTTGCTTCATTTTTGTAGCTGTAAAAGCGAAACACGTCGTAATGATGATGAGCCTAGCTTCCACCGCGGATGCGCTACCAATCAAACAAATTCCAACTCTTCATATGGAGAACGTGCTCATCTCCACCGCGTAATACCCTCAAAGCCGACAACAAACTGGCAAGGGTTGGTGTTGCCGAATTGTTTCCAAGCTGCAATGGGACTGCAAAGCAGTGCCTTTGCAGCTTGTGTAGAACCTGTTCAGCAAGCACAGCACAAAATCCCTTTCCTCCTCTGCGGGGCGGGCCTCCCCATCGTACGCCCGCCCCGCAGCCTCTCCTTGCCAAATGTGACGGTTTATGCTTTTTAATTAGACATATTATGAAAACATTCATCTTCCTTCCACCGGTTTCCAGGCCGACCGGGGGCATTACCGTCTTGCGGCAGATGGCCGACATCCTCCACCAGTCCGGGCGGGACGTGTTTCTTGTCGCTCGAGAAAAAGGTGGTTGGCGTCCTGCAGGGATGGCCGACTCCGCCCCGGTGATGGAGTGGGTCGATTTGAAGTTGACCAAGGCGGATATCTGGGTGGTACCGGAGGGGTGGGTCAATGCGTTGGCCCCGGGGTTGTATGCCAATGCGCAGTGCTTCAGCTACATCCAGAACTGGGCCTATATCTTTTCGTCGCTTCCGGAGGAGGTGGACTGGCACAGTCTGCCGGTGGAATTCCTGGCCGTGTCCGACCCCGTCTCCCTATTCATCAAGGAGGCAACGTTCAAGGATTCTCCGATTCTCCGCCCCGGCATTGACCGGTCCGTCTATTTCAAGCCCGAGAACAAGCCTGACGGAAAGCTCAACGTGGCCTACATGCCCCGCAAGAACAAAGCCCTGGCCGAGCAGATCAAAGCCATTTTCGAGCACCGTTGCGGATACGGCGAGGTCAATTGGCTGCCCATAGCGGGCATGGACGCCCGCGAAGTAGCCGAAACCCTGCGTTCCGCCCATGTTTTTCTGGCCACCGGTTTTCCCGAAGGCTGTCCGTTGCCCCCGTTGGAAGCCATGGCCTGCGGTTGCCTGCCTGTGGGCTTCACCGGGTTCGGCGGATGGGACTACATGCGTCAGCTTCAGGAAACCCCGCGCTATACCCCGTGGATCGAACTGCGCGAAGTCGATTGGTCCGGCAACGGCCTGTGGTGTGCCGATGGTGATGTGCTCGACGCGGCCTTGTGTCTGGAGGACGCGGTACGGATGATACGGGATGACGAAAGTTCTCTGGCAGCCGCCCTGGATGCAGGCCAGCAGACTGCGGACGCGTATTCCACTGAAGAACAGAGGTTTGCTGTTCAAACCATGTGGGATGCATTGTGAGCCGAGCCTGATGGGAAAGACCAAGCGCGCTGAACCCGAATCCCTGGAGCTGCCTCGTGTCGGGGTGGATTCCCATGCCCATCTCGATCTTGATGATTTCGACGAAGATCGTGATGAAATCATTGCCCGCGCCACGGCTTCGGGCATCAGCCAAATCATCAACGTTTTTCTCGGGCCGGACGCCTATGAGCGGAACAGATCCCTGTTCGACGGTCATCCGCAGGTTTCCTTTTTGCAAGGGGTGCACCCCAATCAGGCGGACGAGCTGACCGGCGAAACAGTGATCCGTATGCGCGATCAGTTCAAGGCCGACCCGCGTCTCAAGGGGGTCGGCGAGATCGGCCTGGATTACTATTGGGAGCGCGTGGATCACGACGTCCAAAAGAACGCGTTCATCCGCCAGCTCGACCTTGCCCGCGAGCTCTCCCTTCCGGTCGTCATCCATTGCCGCGACGCCAACGAAGATGCTGTTGCTGTCCTAGAATCCCAAGGATTCAAAGATTACCCGGTGCTCTGGCATTGTTTCGGGGCCGGGCTTGACCTGGCCAGGATAGTCATCGACAACGGCTGGCACATTTCCATTCCAGGCCCGGTCACGTTTCGCAAGATATCGGACGACGTCCAGGCTGCCGTTGCGCGTATCCCGTTCGACCGGCTGCTCATCGAGACCGACTGCCCCTACCTTGCGCCCGAACCGTGGCGCGGCAAGCGAAATCATCCCTCCCTGATGGCGTTCACCGCCCAGCGCATCGCCCAGATCAAGGGCCGTTCCATCCAGGACATCTGGCAAATCACCGGCGACAACGCGCGGCGTTTTTTCGGATTGTAATGCCTTTGATGGGGGGCTCTCATGCTGCTCGCTAATGGTGAATATATTGTTGAAAGAGATAGAGAGGGCTGATCTATGTCATTGTTTGATAATTTTAATTATGAAAATGAAATCTTTGAAGACGTTGAATGGCGAAATGATCTTGAAGGTATTGAATTTTACAAGTGTGTTTTTAAAAATTCATCGTTCCAGTCTAGTCGGTTTATAAGTTGCAGTTTTGATAGTTGCGAATTTATTCAGTGCAATATTTCCATTGTAGGGATAATACACACGTCTTTTCTGGATACTAAGTTCACAGACTGTAAAATGATTGGCGTAGGCTGGAGCGCAACAAACGGTATTCTTTCTGCTGTATATGATGGATGCAACTTAAATAACAACACGTTCTCTGATATGAACCTCGTGAAGTTTAGATTTTCTTCATGTTCTTTCGTGGAAGCATCTTTCTACAACACAAAACTGATGTATTCAGTTTTTGATGATTGCGATTTGAGTCAGTGCCAATTCTCTCAGGTTGATTTGAGTTTTGCTGATTTTTCGACATCCAGAAATTATTACATGAATGCAACTTCCAACACCCTTTACAAGACTAAATACTCCTTGCCTGAGGCTGTTTCGTTGCTTGCAAACCTTGATATAGTTCTCATCTAAATGACAGGTTGCCAGTTGGTATGATGGCGCTAATCCGGCTTTTCTTGGTAGCTGAATGAATTGTGTGGAGTACTTGAATCGACCGATCGAAGTTGGAGGATGAAAAGCAAGATGCAGCTTTCCATTCCATTTGTTTTACGGGTGTTGATTGCTGATATGGTCAGAGCTATTGTCTGATAACCGTTGCTGTATGCGGTCAAGGCCATGCACGATCAAGCACCCGGACATGGGCGTGAAATGCGACCCGTAATCACCTCCGGAATAGCCTGTTTCCGTGGCCCTAGTCAGGAGGCATACCCAATTTTTCCACTTGACTAGGTACGGGAAAGGCATACGTTCCCGGCATGAATATCCTGACCCTTGGCATGCGCTATATGCTGGTTGGCACCATTCTCTTCTCCATAGGCTCCCTGCTCATCAAAGTGGCCGGGACCCGGTTGCCGACCATGGAGATTCTGTTCGTGCGCGGGGCGGTCGGGGTGGGGTTCTGCTGGGTGATCCTGCGACGGGCCGGTGTGGGAATGTTCGGTACCCGGAAGCTGATGCTTTTCCTGCGCGGATTGCTCGGGTTCTCCGCCATGTTTGCCGATTTTTATGCCATCGTGCACCTTCCGCTGGCTGATGCCCTGGTCCTGCTGTTTTCTTTTCCCGTGGTCGTAGCCGTATTGGCCTGGCTGCTCATGGGCGAAAAAATAACCAAGGGTGGGGCCTTTTCCATCCTCGCATCGCTGGTCGGTGTGACCTTGGTGTGCAGGCCGGGATTTCTGTTCGGGGGTGCTTCGGCGTTGGACCCGTTGGCCGTGACCGTGGCCCTGATCAGTGTCGTCCTCACCTCGGGGGCGATCCTGACCGTGCGAACCCTGGCCAAGACCGAACCTCCTGCCGTGGTCATGCTCTACCCGCCCATTGTCATAGCCTTGTTCGCACCGTTGTTTGCGCAGGGCTGGGTCGTGCCGAATCTGTCCGAGTGGGTAGCCCTAATCGGGGTGGGGTTGTTCATGAATGCGGGTCAGTACTACATGACCAAGGGCTACGCCATCGAGTCCGCAGCCCGCATCAGCGGGGTTTCCTGTCTGGAGATTGTGTTCGCCGCCTTCTGGGGCATGCTGTTTCTGGGGGAGGTGCCGAATCTCTGGACCATCGGCGGCGGGACGCTCATCGTCTTCGGCGTCCTGGTCCTTGGCCGGACCGGGGTGCTGGAGCAGGCAAAGGGCTAGGCTTTTGCTGAACAACCATCAGAATTTTTCGAAAATCTGCATCAATTCCTCATCCACTTCTTCGGGGTTCTCGGCGTTGAGCGTGACCAGGCGGTGCAGAAAGGTGAAGCTCAACTCGTCCATTTCCTTGAAGGACATGGCCGCGTAGCCGCCTTTGATGCGGACTATCACACCTTCCACCACGATGCGTATGCCCGGCGAAAGAGGCAGGTGCAACTCGCAGGTGATGCCGGTTTTGCAGTCCTCGCAGCCGGACAGGAGCGCGCCCTTCATGCTCAGGTTTCTGGTGGAAACCGGGATGACCTCATCACCGATGGTCACATAGGCCTCGAAGTCGGCGGATACGCGGGTGCCGCGTCGCTTGTCGGATGTCATGGCGAACCTCCTCTTGGTTTCTTTCTAACACAAACGCGGTTGAGCCTCAAAGGAATTGAAAGGGGCCGGAGTGCATATGCACTCCGGCCCCTGAACAGTGCATTGGGGGTCTGCCTAGTCGTATTCAACCGAGCTGATTTGCATGAGGGTGTCCCAGTTGTGGATGGCTTCCACGTAACGGATGGTGCCGGTCTTGCCGCGCATGACCAGGGAAGAGGTCTCTGCACCGTGGCCGTGGTAGGTGACGCCCTTGAGGAAAGTGCCGCCGGAGATGCCTGTGGCCGCGAAGAAGAGGTCCTCGGACTTGACCAGGTCGCTCACGGTGAGTACCCGGCGGATGTCCATGCCGAATTCGGCCAGGGCGTTCTTCTCTTTCTGTTTTTGCGGATCGAGCTTGGCGAACATCTCGCCGCCCATGATGCGGATGGCGATGGCGGACAGCACGCCTTCGGGGGTGCCGCCGGTGCCCATCATGACGTCGACCTCGCAACGCGGGTCAATGGCCATGAGCGAACCGGTGATGTCGCCGTCGGTGTGCAGCTGGATTCTGGCACCGGCCTCGCGGATTTCGGAGATCAGTTTCTTGTGGCGGGGTTTGTCCAGGACAAAGACCACCAGATCATCCACGTCCTTGTCCAGAGCGCGGGCAATGAGTTTGAGGTTGTGACCGGTGGGCGCTTCAATGTCCACTACGTCCTTGGCATTGGCGGGCACCACAAGTTTCTGCATGTAGTAACTCGGGCCCGGATCGAACATGGCGCCTGCCGGGGCCACGCCCACTACGGAGATGGCATTGGGACGACCGTTGGCCAGCAGGTTGGTGCCTTCCAGCGGGTCCACGGCGATGTCGACCTTCGGTCCCTGGCCCAGGCCGAGTTTTTCCCCGGCGTAGAGCATGGGAGCGTCGTCCTTTTCGCCCTCTCCGATCATGATCTTGCCGTCGATTTCCAGGGTGTTGAAACACAACCGCATGGCGTCGACAGCTGCCTGGTCTGCGGAGATCTTGTCGCCTTTGCCGAGCCAGCGGGCGCAGGCGAGGGCAGCGGCTTCAGTGACGCGGACCAGGTCCAGAGCGAGGTTTTTTTGTGGGGCTTCCATGTGCAACTCCTAGTATTTCTCTCGGATCATCCGGGCAAAGTTTTCAGGGGTGAATCCATATTTGTCGGACAGAACCTTGCCGGGGGCGCTGGCTCCGAAATGGTCCAGGCCAAGAATCACGCCGTCCAGCCCGACATATTTGTGCCACAGGGTCGTGCGACCGGCCTCGGCCGCAGCGCGGGCAGTGATTCCCGACGGCAATACTTCATTTTTATACGATTCGGGCTGGTCGTCAAACAATTTGGTGGACGGCATGGAAACCACGCGCACCTTGCGCTTGAACAATTTGGCGGTTTCAAGGCAGAGCGAGACTTCGGAGCCGGACCCGATCAGGATCAGATCCGGAGTGCCGTCACAGTCCTTGAGGATGTAGCCGCCTTTGCGGGGACCGTCCGTGACGGCCGGGTATTCGGCCGGATCGAGAACCGGCAGGCCCTGGCGCGTCAGGAAGATGGTGGAGGGCATTTTCTCCTGCGTGAAGGCGATGTCCAGGCAGACCGCGGTCTCCATGGCGTCGGCAGGGCGCAGGTCGATGAGGTCGGGGATGAGTCGCAGACTGCTGACATGCTCGATGGGCTGATGGGTCGGGCCGTCTTCGCCCACCCAGAAGGAATCGTGGGTGAACACGTAGAGCACCGGCAGTTCCTGCAGGGCGGACATGCGGATGGCGTTGCGGCAGTAATCGGCAAAGGTCAGGAAGGTGGCTCCGAACGGGAGCAGGCCGCCGTGCAGCTGCATGCCGTTCATGATGGCCGCCATGGGGAATTCGCGGACGCCGAAGGCCATGTTGCGTGCGCCGTATCCGTCCACGGCGAAGTCACCGTAGGTATTGCGGAAGTTCATGGTCTGGTTGGACGGGTCGAGGTCGGCCGAACCGCCCACCAGGGTGGGCAGGGATTCCATGACCGAGTCGAGGCATTTGCCCCAGGCCTGACGGGTGGCCATGGTCTCGCCCGGAGTGAACTTGGGCCAGGCGATGGTCAGATCGGAGCGGGACTTGGTCACATGTCCCCAGATTTCGGCGAAGCCGGTGTCGCCCAGCTTGGAGTCGACCATGGCTTTCCAGTCGGCCGCGTTCTTGCGCAGGCCGTCGAAGCGGGAGCGGTACTCGGTCAGCACGTCTTCGGGAACGAAGAAGTCGTCAGGGGCCAGGCCGAGTTTTTCCTTGGTGGCCTTGATTTCGTCGGCCTTGAGCGGCTCGCCGTGGGTCTTGTGGCTGCCTTCCATGCTGGCGCAGCCCTTGGCCATGACCGTGTGCCCGATGATCAGGGAGGGCTTTGCGGTCTCAAGCTGGGCGGCCTTGATGGCGGCGCGGATTTCCTCGTGGTTGTGTCCGTCCACTTCGATGACATGCCAGCACAGTCCTTCGAAGACCTTGCGGTGGTCGGTGCAGTCGGCCTTGCAGGTGGGGCCTGCCAACTGGATCTTGTTCGAGTCGTAATAGGCGATCAGTTTGCCAAGGCCCCACAGACCGGCCAGGGAGGCCGCGCCCAGGGCGATGGGCTCCTGGAGATCTCCGTCGGAGGACAATACATAAGTGTAATGGTCCATGACGTCCGCACCGAGATTCTCACGCAGGAACGCCTCGGCAGAAGCAAAACCCACGGACATGGCGAAGCCCTGGCCGAGCGGGCCGGTGGTGGCTTCCACGCCCGGAGTCAGGTGCACTTCGGGATGACCCGGGGTCAGGGAGCCGAGCTGGCGGAAATTCTTGATGTCGTCCATGGAGATGAAGCCGTTCAGGTGCAGCAGGCTGTAGAGGAGCATGGACTCGTGCCCGGCGGACAGGATGAAGCGGTCGCGGTTGAACCACTTGGCGTCGTCGGGATTGAAATTCAGGAATTCGGAAAAGAGGATGGTGGCGTAATCGGCGGAGGACATGGCGCCGCCGGGGTGCCCGGAGTTGGCCTTGGCAACGCCGTCCATGATCAGTCCCTTGACCACGGCGATGGTCTTGTCCGTCTGTGTCATTGTAATGATACCCTTTGTAAAAAAGTTGTTATTTGGAGACCGAGTCCATGAGGTCGATGCGCCGCTGGTGACGATCTCCCTCGAATTTCGAGTCAAGGAACGCCTTGAGGATGCCCAGGGCCAGCCCCTGGCCGGTGACGCGCTCCCCCAGGCAGATGACGCGGGCGTCATTGTGCTCGCGGGCCATGCGGGCATGAAATTCGTTGGTGCACAGGGCGGCACGGACTCCCATGCGGTTGGCGGTCATGGACATGCCCAGACCCGTGCCGCAGACGAGTATGCCCAGCTTGGCGTCGTCAGCCAGGATTCTTTTGCAGACCTTGGCTGCATAGATCGGGTAGTCGCAGGAATCCAGGCAGTCCGGCCCTTCGTCTTCAACGGCATAACCCCATTCCCCGAGGGCTTTGGCAATGACGGATTTGAGAGTGTAGCCCCCGTGGTCGGAGCCGATGACAATGGTTCTGCTCACAATTCTTCCCCTTGGTGTTCAGCCGCTTGGGTGCGCACCTTCTTCATGCGCATTTCCCGGTCATTGGCCAGTTCGGTTTTCAGGGTCGCGATTTCTTCGTTGAGGAAAGCGACCTGCTTGAGGCTGAGTTCCTTTTCGGACTGCCTTCCTCTGGGTGCTTCCGCGATACGCCCGAGGATGCCATATTCCCGTTCCAATTCTTTTTCAAGTCTGCTGATCTCGAATCGGCCCATCAGGGACCGGGTCAGCCATTGTATTTCGGCCAGCCACGTCTTGAGACCGAGCAGGAAGATGTCCATGACGGTTTCGCTGTGCGTCTGTCTGTCCATTGTCAATCCTCGTGTACCACGGGGATATCCCCGGTTTTTTCTTTCAGGTAGCCGTTGTCCAGGCGGATCGGCTCAACCCCTTCAGGCAGCGCCAGTGCCAGGGATTTTGCGGGCCAGGCTGTCGGCATAAGCTCGCGTGATTTGATGTGCAGGACGCCCTCTTCGCCGTTGTCCAGGGCCAGGGTCAGTTTGCCGGGCAGTGGGGCCTTGTTTTCCAGCGCGTCTTCGTACCGGTTGATTTCGAACACCCAGGAACGGGCGTTTTCAAGCACCTTGGTCGTCCTCCCTTCGAGGAGGAGAGGGCGGCCATATTCATCCAGAATGATCCTGTCCACCAGTCCTTTGTCCAGTGTATACACGAAATTGGTGCCGTTCTGATCGGCCACGGCAAATTTCCCCGGAGTCAGACCGGAAAAATCGCCCGCCATGACGCTGGCCAATTCGGACAGTGAAAAAGGGAAGGGCATGCCCAGACGGGTGGCCCCGAGCACCGGGTTCACGTGGGTGTAGGCCTGCTTGTCCTCGGGGTAGAATACCAGCAGGCCGCTGCGTTCTTCCCGGATGTGGGCCAGAAGCGTGCCTATGGAAGCGGAAACGTCAAGGCGCATGGGACCGTCGAAATCGCCCCATAGGGTGATCAGGGTCCGGTTGGTTCGCTTGGTCGGCTTGGTGCGGGAATATTGGAGGCTGGCCTTGACTCTGAGAGCCGGAGCCTTGGGCGGGACGCAATAGTTTTGTCTGAAGGACGTCCAGGCCTCCTTGGGGGTGGAAAGGACCACGCCGGGAGGAATCCTGGTCGCGCAGCCGGAAAGGGTGGCCAGGAGCAGGACGGCCGCAATTACCGCCGGAACGAATATCGAACGGGAGCGGCTCATAGTTTCTTCAGCTTCTCCTTGACGGTGTCGGCAGTGGGAGAGCCGAATTTCAGGGAATAATTATATCCCTTGCGGGCTTCCTTGACGTTGCCCATGGCGGCGGCGATGTCTCCGTAGTGCTCCCATATGGTCGGATCCTTCTCCACCACGTCCACGGCATCGCGAATGTACTCCCATGCCTTGGCCAGATTCTTCTTCTTGAAGTTGACCCAGGCCACGGAGTCGAGGATGTATCCGTTATCCGGGTCCAGGGAGGACGCCTTGGTCACCAGGACCAGAGCGCGGTCCAGTTCGCGATTTTCCTCGGCCAGGGTATACCCGACATAGTTGAGCGCGTTGGCGTGGTCGGGGTGGGCACGGATCACGGTTTCCATCAGGGCCAGACCTTCAGGCCGGCGTCCCGTGGTTTCGTATACCATGGCCAGCTCGTAGGTCAGCTCGGGGTCGTTCTGGAGTTTTTCGAGTCCCTGTTTGAGGGAGCGCTCGGCACCGGCCAGATCGTCGTTCTGCCTGAGCAGTCCGGCTTCGAGGATGTAGAAGATGGCGGCGTCGGGATAGAGGCTCTTGCCTTTGGCCGCGATGTCCAGGGCCTCTTTGGACTTGCCTTCGGCGTTCAGGAGTTGGGCCTTGAAACGCAGGGCGTGCGGGTAGAGCCGGTCGGTCTTGTTGACCATGTCCAGGAATCCCATCGCCTTGTCAGGGTCGTTTTCCCCTTCGTCTGCAATGACCGCCTTGTAGAAATAGTATTCCGCAGGCACGGCTCCGTCAGACGTGAGCATGTCCAGAACAGTGGAGCCCTGGGCAAAGAATCCGTCGTTGATGAACATGAGCACGGCATCCAGGATGAAGCTTTTCGAAGGCGGGCCGTTCAGGGCCATATCCATGGCTTTGCCGGGGTTGTTCAGTTTCAGATTGAGGTTGATCAGTCTGAGCCGGGCTTCGGGAAAGGAGTCGGTTTGCTGCAGGATGGAGCTGTAGATGGCTTCGGCGGCCACGTAGTCTTTGGACAGTTCGTATTGGAAGGCCAGTTCGACCAGGGCCTCGGTGAATTCCGGGTCCATGGCCACGGCCTTTTTCAGGGTGGCGATGGCGGCCTTGCGCATCCCCAGGTTCCCCTGGACACGGCCCATGGCATAGAAGGCGTCCGCTGACCGCTCCTTTTCGGGAATCTGTTTGAGCATATCCAGAGCCTGGGCGTCCTGGCCCGCGTCCATGAGCATGTGGCCGAGGCGTTCCCGGGCCTCGATATCATCCGCGTGACGGGTGAGATAGTCGTCCATGACGCTGATGGCGTCCTCCACGCGGTTGTCGGCGACATAGGAGTTGGCAAGATAGATGGTCAGCATCCGGTCGTCGGGGAATTCTTCGAGCCCTGCCTTGAGGGCGGCGCGGGAACGACCGGTGCCCTCCGGGTGGTTCCAAAACATGCCCGCCTTTTCAAGGTAGAGCTGCGGACTTGGGGCCACGGCCAGAATCCGGTCCAGGGCCGCCACGGCTTCGGCATGGATGGCATTGACCTCTTCGGTGGTCAGGGAGCTTTCCTTGCCTTCGGCAGTATGTCGCTGGAGCTTGTGCACCATGTCTTGATAGACGAGATAGTCGTAGTTGATCTGGGCGGACGTGGTCATGGGCAATGCCATGCTCGTCTTGGCCGCGCCTTTTTGTGAGGCACAACCTGCAAAAGCCAGCAATGTCGACAACGCCAGTGCCGTCAATGCAGTGCTCAGTTTCATCCGGTAGGTTCGTTTCATCCGTGTGTCCCGGTGGGCGGGGTTGCCGCCGATTAATCGTGTTCCAGTACCCAATCTTTGGAAAAGCCTTTGACCCTGTCCGTCATGTGTTCGCGTATCTTGGCCAGCAGCCTGGCCTCGATCTGTCGGACACGTTCCCTGGTGACGCCGAATTCCTCGCCGATTTCTCGAAGCGTGACAGGGTCGTCGGACAGGAGCCGCCGATCGAGAATGGCTGTTTCCTTGTCGTTGAGGGTGGGCCTGATTTCCCGGATGTTGTTCAGGAGCAGGTCCACGATCTGATCGTTGGCAAGGGTTTCTTCCACGCCTGGGCCAAGGGATGGCAGGAAGTCCATTCTTGTGGTGTCGGAGTCGTCGCCCAGAGGGGCATTCAACGACATGTCGTTTTTTGACAGCCGCTGGTCCATCTCGTCGATTTCGGCTTCCGACACTCCGAGCCGCTCGCTCAAGACCTCGGTGGTAGGGTCGAACCCCAGGGTCTGGAGGCGCTGCCGCTCCTTGTTGAGATTGTAAAAGAGCTTGCGCTGGGTCTGGGTGGTCCCGATCTTGACCATGCGCCAGTTGTCCATGATATACTTGAGGATGTACGCCTTGATCCAGAAGGCCGCATAATAGGAGAACTTGATCCCCTTTTCCGGGTCGAACTTGGTCACGGCCTTGAGCAGCCCGACATTGCCCTCCTGGATCAGGTCCAGCCCGTTCTGCATCCAGCGGCGCTGGAAATCCATGGCGATCTTGACCACCAGGCGCAGATGGGAGGACACGAGCTTGAAGGCCGCATCCTGGTCGTTCTCTTCCTGGACTCTCTTGGCCAGGGCATATTCCTCTTCCGGTTCCAGCATGGGGAACCGGGCGATTTCCTTGAGATACATTTGCAACGGGTCGCGGAGCCGGACCTCCTTGGAAGAGGGGGTCAGGCTCAGCGCCGGGAGCTTGTTCTCCAGCCCGTCGGCCTTGGCCGGGGCATTGATGGGTACGGCAGTCGAATCCGGAATGTCGATATCGTCTTCGTCCAGGTCAACGATTTCCAGATCGACTACGCTCGTATTGTTATCTGATGTCATTGCAGTCTATGGGTGGGCGCATTTGCGTCCTGTTCAATACTTAATATAAGGAGTAAAAAAGTGACACTATAGTTTTTATCTGACCTTATCAATGTTTTTCAAGCCTCCCGAACTTGTGCAACTCCCTGCGCCTGTAGGGAAAGCCCAAGTCTTGCGGGAGTGAAAAACCGCTTGATTTTTGGTGTGTTCGCGTCTATATCGAGATATCTTGATATATGAATACGTGGGTCGGAACGGATTTCAGGGCGTTGTTGCGACCTGTCCGGCCGGTCTTTACGGAGGATACCAGTGCCTGATTTCAGATCCATACTCAGCGACGACAGGATTTATTATTTCGATGGCGGCTACGGCACGCTGCTGCAAGGCCGGGGTTTGCCCGCCGGACTTTCCCCGGAGTTGTGGGGGCTGAAGGAGCCCGACGTCATCCGCGGCGTGCACCAGGATTACCTGGACGCCGGAGCCGATATCCTGACCACCAACACCTTTGGCGGGTCCCGGCCCAAGCTCGGTCTGGACGCCGATCCCTATGAACTGAACAAGGCCATGACCCGGATTGCCCGCGAGGTGGCCGGGGACAGGGCTTTCGTTGCGGCCAGTATCGGTCCCACCGGTCATTTTGTCCAGCCCCTTGGCGACATGACCTTCCGCGAGATGGTGGATATATTCAAGGAGCAGATTCGGGGATGCGTGGACGGAGGGGCCGATTTGATCCTGGGCGAGACCCATTTCGACCTGGCCGAAGCCAGGGCCGTGGTCATCGCCGCCCGGCTGGTCTGTGACCTGCCGGTAGCCATATCCATGACCTTCGAGGGCACGGCCTCCCTGACCGGAACCAGTCCGCTGACGTTTGTCGACACCATGCAGAATATGGGCGTGGAACTGATAGGCACCAACTGTTCCGCCGGTCCCGAGCAGATGCACGACACTCTGCGCGCCTGGGCGTCCCGTCTGGAAACCCCCACCTTTGCCGAGGCCAACGCCGGGCTGCCCGAGCTGGATGATGACGGCAACACCTCCTTCCGCCTCTCGCCCCAGCCCTTTGCCGAACAGGCTGCCGGGTTTGTCGAGCTCGGCGCGAAATTCATAGGCGGTTGCTGCGGCACCACGCCGGAGCATATTCGCGCTCTGCGCAACAAGGTGGGCGATGCTTCCTGGAACAGACCGCAAAAGACCGACAATGCCCAAATGGTCCTGACCTCCCGGTCGGTGTCCGTGCCCATCGGGTTCGAACATCCCGGCGTGATCATCGGCGAGCGCATCAACCCCACGGGCAAGAAGCAGCTCATCGCCGAACTCCAGGAAGGGGTGTTTTCCGAGGCGCATCGCTTTGCCGCCGAGCAGATCGAGCTTGGCGCGCCGGTGCTGGACGTCAACGTGGGTGCACCCATGGTGGATGAGGTTCAGCTTCTCCCCGACCTGATCACCTCGCTTTTGGGACGCTGTACCACGCCCCTGTCCATCGACTCCAACGATCCGGCGGCGGTGGAGGCCGGACTGTGGGCTTATCCGGGTTCGCCCCTGGTCAATTCCATCTCCGGTGAGCCGGGCAAGATGGAAAGGCTCGGCCCCCTGTGCAAGCTCTTTGGCGCGCCGTTCATCCTGCTGCCCATCGTGGGCAACAAGCTGCCGGTCACGGCTGCGGAACGGATCCAGGTCATCTCCGACCTGCTGGCCCAGGCCGACGGACTGGGCATCCCCCGCCGGTTGATCATGGTGGACGCCCTGGCCCTGACGGTCTCCTCCAAGCCCGAGGCCGCCCGTCATTCCCTGGAGGTCATGCGCCACTGCCGTGACGAGTGGCAACTGCCCACCACCATAGGGTTGTCCAACATATCCTTCGGGCTTCCTGCGCGGGAACTGCTCAATTCCACGTTCCTTGCCCTGTCCATGGCATCGGGGTTGTGCTCGTTCATCTCCAATCCCAACTCGGCCCGTATTCAGGAGTCCATGCACGCCACTGAGGTGCTCTTGAACCGCGACCCCCAGGCCGAGCGGTACATAGAGAGTTTTTCGGGCTGGACCGGCGGCGGTTCGACCCAGGCCGGATCGGCTCCGGCCGGAAAGGAAGACACCCGGAACATGCCCCCTGTCCAGGCGGCGGTCGTCAAGGGCGACAAGGATTCCATCGTGGCGTTGGTCGAGGCCGAACTCAACACGGGCATGGCCGCCATGGACCTGGTCAACGACATGCTCATCCCCGGAATTCTGGTGGTGGGAGAAAAATACGAGAAAAAGGAATATTTCCTTCCCCAGTTGCTGCAATCCGCCGAGACCATGCAGGTCGCGTTCCGGCGACTCCAGCCGCTGCTGGAGGAGGATGGCACTGCCGGGGAAAAGCCCGTGATCATCATGGCCACGGTGGAGGGCGATATCCACGATATCGGCAAGAACATCGTCTGCCTGATGCTCAAGAACTACGGTTTCGATGTGGTCGACCTGGGCAAGGATGTTCCCGCAGAACGGATCGTAGCTGCGGCCGCCGAGCACAAGGCAGCACTCATCGGTCTGTCCGCCCTCATGACCACCACCATGGTGCGCATGGAGGACACGGTCAAACTGGTGGCCGAACAGGGTCTGGACGCCAAGGTCATCATCGGCGGGGCCGTGGTTACGGAAAAATTCTGCAATGCCATCGGCGCCCACGGCTGGTCCACCGACGCCGTGGCCGCAGTGAAGCTGGCCCAGCGCTTGACGCAGTAGTCCTCCGGCCCCCCATCCCCTCTCCTTTCCTAAGCTTTTTTGTGCCGCTTCGCGGGGAGGGAGTTTCGGAATATTTCGCTAAACGTCGTTTCAGTGCAGATCGCGATCTGTCGTCATAAGGTTGTTCTTTTGCTCCCGAGGGCGATGTCATCAGTGATCTTCCGCATTCGGACATACTGCAAAGTCCTCCCCGAGTTGTTGGCGATGGGGCTGGTGAGGGCTTTTGTAAGGAGACCGCGGGATGGGAGCGATTGCATGGTGAAACCGGGTAAAAGCTAAAAAGAAAACAGGGTTACAGGCATTGAAACCGGAGACTGCCTTTGGGGGATTGACCTCTCCCTATCGCTTTTATTTGCAAGACAAGTCTGATACCCTTCCCGAAATTCACTGGCGAGGTGTCTGCATGAATAAGATGGTGCGTGTTTTCGCGCTGATGATATTTGTTCTGGCCGTGACGGCCTGTTCGGGTGAGTCCGGTTCCGAAACCGGGGCTTCAGCATCCAAAGAGGCTGCCGAGCCGGAACTTGCGGCCGAGGCCGTTCCTTCTTCATTCCCGTTCATGGGAACGGTCGAGCTTGACCGGTATCTCGATGATAATGCGGGCAAACCGACCATCCTTTTCTTCTGGACCACATGGTGCCCCTCCTGCAAGCAGGAGATTCCCGAGCTTGAAAAGCTTCGGGAAACCCATGGGGACAAGGTCAATATCATTGCCCTGTCCCTGGACGACAAGGTCGAGGCGCTGGAAAAGTATATTAGTCAGCATCCTATCGATTTGCCAGTGTACCTTGGAGATCAGGCCATGGCCCGCAAATTCCAGGTAGAGGCGATCCCCACCCTGGTCATCTTCGATGCAGCCGGAAAGAAGATTTTCGGACAGGCAGGGATTTATCCTCATTCCATGCTCGGAGCCATGGCAGACAATCTAACCAAATAGTTCAATATGTTACGCAAAGCACGCATAGAAGATGTCAAGGCGATACACGGTCTGCTCATGCATACCGACGAGCATGACGGCCTGGTTCTGCCCCGGTCTTTCAGTCAGCTCTATTCCCACCTGCGGGATTTCGTCGTGGCCGTGGAAGATGGGAAGGTGGTCGGGTGTTGCGCCTTGAGTCTGATTTGGGACAATCTGGCCGAAATCCGCTCCCTGGTGGTCACTCCGACGCACCGCGGCAAGAAGCTTGGACGCAAGTTGGTGGAGGCCTGTCTGAGCGAGGCCGTGACACTGGGTATATTCAAGGTGTATACCCTTACCGAAGTGACTGACTTTTTCGCGCATATTGGCTTTGAGGAAGAGAATATGGATTCCCTGAATCAGAAAATATTCCTCGACTGCCTCAACTGTCCGCGTTTTCCCGATCTCTGCAACGAAGTAGCAATGATTATAAATCTGTAACCCCGACAACATGATGGCACACAAACTGACACCGTTCATTACCGCCGAGCAGATCGCGGAGCGCGTGGAAACCCTGGGGCGCGAGATTTCCCGGGCCTACAGCGGTCGCGGTCCTCTGGTCTGCATATGCGTGCTCAAGGGCGCGTTCTTGTTCTTTGCCGATATCATTCGCAAAATCGACAACGAGATCGAGGTTGATTTCGTTCGGCTGGCCAGTTACGGCACGGCCACGTCCCGGTCCGAGGACATTGTTTTTTCGAAGGATCTCGAGATTCCCATCGAAGGCAAGGATGTCCTGGTCATCGAGGATATCGTGGATACGGGGCACTCCATGGACTTTCTGCTGCACGTTTTGCGGCGGCGAAATCCGAAGAGTTTGAAAATTTGTGCACTTATTGATAAGCATGAACGACGTGAACTGGATGTGCATGTGGATTTCGCCGGTTTCAAGTTGAGCGACGGGTTCATCGTCGGATACGGCCTGGACTACTCCGAGCGGTACAGGGAACTGGGCGGGATTTTCGAACTGTCCACGGATTCAGAAAGTTAATTAACCGGATTTTTTTGGAGATCAAAACATGATCGTCACCTGCCCGAATTGCGAGACCCGCTACAATCTGCCCGACGAAAAAGTTCCGGCCGGCGGAGCCAAGGTCAAGTGTTCCAAGTGCGCGCAAGTGTTCAAGGCCGAACATCCCCCGGTGTCGCCCGAAGAGGAAGTCGAGGCGCTTCTGGAAAAGGAAGACCTCGGCGCTGATACCCAGGCAGGGGAGGATTTCGACGAGACGTTCGATGACATGGCTTCGAGTGCCGCTCCGACTGACGAAGCCTCGACTGATGAGGCCATGGAAGAGGGGCTGCCGGACACGGATGACCTCTTTGACGAGAGCGACACCGATGCGCCTGATTCGGAAGAAACCGATTCTCAGGATGCGGATGATTTGTTCGCGGATGAGGCCGACACTGCCGATGCCGACGACCTGTTCGCCGATGCCGACGATGACACCGCCGCCGACGACCTGTTCGCCGATGCCGATGATGACACCGGAGATGACGACGATCTGGATGAGGATGGCGGCGAATCCGGGGACGATGTATTTTATGACGGCGATGCGGACGAAGACGAGGATGAGGACGAGGATGAAAGCGGAGAAGACAGCCTTTCTCTCGACCCCGGAGTCGAAAAGGGCAACCGAAAATCATTGGGCTGCCTGATCCTCCTGCTCGTGCTGGCATTGGGACTCGGCGCGGCAGTTTATTTCAAGGTCTGGACGTATGCGGGCATCGACCTGGGGGGCATGTTGAAGAATGTGCCGTTCGTCGGTCAGATGTTCACGGAAGACCCCGGCGGCGAGGAGGCTGCCCCGGGCGAATCTCCGGCCGAGCGCGTGCGCAAGATAGAGTTGAAGAACGTCAAACAGTATTATGTGACCAACGAGAAGGTGGGCAATCTGTTCGTGGTCGAGGGCAAGGCGGTCAACAAGTTCGCCAAGCCCAAGGAGCAGATCAAGGTGGAGGTCACGCTCTACGACGCCACCAACAATGTGCTCACATCACAGGCGTTCCTGTGCGGCAACGTTCTCTCCCAGTTCCAGCTCCAGGTACAGACCGAGAAGGAGATCAAGGATGGTCTGGCCTCGGAGATCGGTGTCCTGTCCAACAACACTTTCATCCGGCCCGGTGCGTCCACGCCCTTCATGGCCGTTTTCTTCCAGCCTCCGACCGATGTGAAGGAATTCATGGTCAAGGTGGTGGATGTGGGTGATCCCGAATAAGTCCTGTTCCGGATTTGGCCGATGACTCGATATGCAGGCGGGGGGAATTCATGAATTCCCCCCGTTTTTATGTGGCATGAATCAAAAAACAGGCGTAATTTCCGATGCAGGCCGTTTTTGAGGCGCAACCCCTTGTTGTGCGGGGCTTTATCACGCATGTGAAAAAGTAATAAAAGGGCTGGCATTTGGGAAAAATGCATTGACGGGAATTGACGGCTTGTGCTAATCCTCCTCCACTTGTGAAGGATTGCACGAATTGCCGTTTTTGGCTATGTGCCTACTCGGAACGCGTGAAAACATAATTCACAAGGTGCGAACATGCTCTTTTCAAAAGACGATAGGTGGGTGCAAATCACTCAATTGGGGGGCACTGCCGGTACGATGGGGCTACACATCGCTTCCGCCACTGTCGTCGGGCTGACCATCGGGTATTTTCTGGACGATTATTTCGGAACCAAGCCCTGGTTGTTGATGATCTTCTTCTTGTTTGGGGTCATTGCCGGGTTCAAAATGGTGTTCGATGATTTTCGAAAACTCCAGAGGCGAGAAGAAGCAAGAAAAGCAAGTTCTTTGAAACAGGACGGAGAATGAAGTGCTGGGAAGGATGAACCAAAGGCTTGAACGTTTGCTCATCAGGAGCGGATTCCCCAAGCCGGACGTGCGTATCCTTATCCGCAATCAGATTTATGTGTCGCTGGGGTCCTCTCTAGTGATCATGCTGGTAACACTTTTTTCCCGGTGGTCTTTGGCGTATCTGGCCGGAGCTGTCATAGCTCTCGCCAATTTCTGGACGTTTGCCCGCGTGACTCAGATATTGGTGTACAACCAGAAACGCGGACCATTTTTGCTGTTTGTTATATTTATGGGAAAGATGACTCTGAGCGGGTTGGCCCTCTGGTGGCTTATCGGAGTCGAACGTGTTCCCCATTGGGGGTTGATTCTGGGTCTGGGAACCGTGGTGGTCAACATCACTGCAACCGGCCTGAATCAGATGGGTAAAAAATAGCCTAGCTGCATTTTTTAAGGAGGCTTGAATATGGGTTTTTCAGGCGGATTGCCGCATCCTCTCTTGTACATGGACATGCTGAAAAGCATCGGTCATTGGGGCGCCAGCGTTGAACATATGCTGGGCGTCGACAGCATCAACCACGTTCTCTACATGTGGTTGGTCATGGCCATCATTCTTTCTCTCGGGCTGCTTGTTCGGACCCGGTTGCAGCTGGTTCCCGGCGGTCTCCAAAACGTTTTTGAAACCATTGTCGGCGGACTCGAAGACTTCGTGGTTGCCAACCTTGGTGAAGAGGGCCGTCAGTTCATTCCGCTGCTGGTCACCATCTTCATGTTCATCCTGGGCATGAACTGGATCGGTCTCATCCCCGGATGTGATGCTCCCACCGCAAACATCAACACGCCTGCCGCCATGGCGGTCATCGTGTTCTGTTTCTACCAGCTTGTGGGCATCAAGAAATGGGGCTTCGGCTACATCAAGCATTTCATGGGTCCGGTCAGCTTTCTGGCCCCGCTCATGCTCATTCTGGAGCCTATTTCCCACATCGCCCGTCCGCTCAGCCTGACGCTTCGTCTCTTCGGCAACATCCGCGGTGAGGAAATCGTTCTGATCCTTATGTTCTTCCTTGCTCCCATCATCGGTTCTTTGCCCATGTACTTCCTGTTCATTCTGGCAAAGACCATTCAGGCATTCATCTTCTTCATGTTGACGATGCTCTACCTGCAGGGTTCTATCGAGCACGCTCACTAGAAGGCGCGCTCATTATTTAGGGGAAATGGTCCTTGGACCAAAACATATTACATAATCCATTTGGAGGATTTACAATGAAAATCGCAAAGATTCTTTTCACCACTCTGGCTCTGGTTCTGGTTGCTTCCGTTGCTTTCGCTTCCGAAGGTGGCGCTGATCCCGTCATGGCAGCCAAGGCATACGCCACCGCTCTGGGCATGGCCATTGCAGCCGGCCTGTGCGGCATCGGCCAGGGCATGGGCGTGAAGAGCGCTTGTGAAGGTATCGCTCGCAACCCCGAAGCCGGTGGCCAGCTGTCCACCACCCTGATCCTCGGCCTGGCCTTCATCGAATCTCTGGCCATTTACGCCCTGGTCGTCAACCTGATCCTGCTCTTCGTCGTCTAGTTTCAGCCGACTGAAATGCATATTGAGGGGAGGCTTCGGCCTCCCTTTTTCGGCTCTTTCATGTTAATTTTTTCACAGGGTTGGATCGATTTTGGCCTGTAAGGGACGTACATCATGAAAAGCGAACACATCCCCAAAGCCACCATCGGCAGACTTGCTGTCTACATTCAGGTTCTTGAGAACCTGCTTCGGGACGGCAACGAGGTCATTTCCTCCGAAAGACTCGCCAGGGCCTGCTCGGTTAATTCTTCGCAAATACGTAAGGATCTTGCTTATTTCGGCGAATTCGGCGTGCGGGGTGTTGGCTATTATGTCCAGGAACTGATCACGTCCATCAAGCAGTCCCTCGGCATCGACCGGATGTGGAAATGTGCGCTCATCGGTGTGGGCAACATGGGCAGCGCGCTGCTCAGGCACCATGACTTCGAGAAGCGCGGGTTCAAGATCTGTGCTGCCTTTGATTGCGATCCGGACAAGATCGGCCTTGAGTTTGAGGGCATGGAGATCGTCTGTCCCACCCACCTCAAGGAACAGGCGCCCGAACTCAACCTTGAAATCGGCATCATTGCCACGCCGCCGGATCGCGCACAGCGGGCCGCCAACCACCTGGTGGAGGCCAACATCCGCGGCATCATCAATTTCGCGCCCTCGCGCATCAATGTGCCCAAACACATCCCCGTAGAATACGTCGATTTCTTCGATCATCTCTACGCCATAGCCTTCCAGATTACATTGGGCAACGACTAGCCCTTGTCCTACCCGGCTCGCGAGAGCGGGCCATCTCACATTTATCGCGCACGGTTTCACCCTCACCGTAGCGCTGCTACGCCTCCGGTTCAACCGCACACGCTATACCTGGGGCATAAAATCATACGGCGCGAAGACTCGTCTACAATTCACTATAAATGCTTATCTGACCCACTCTCACATGCCATTATGAGATGAGAGGTATTGTTTGATGCCTCTTGCATCCAAGGCGCTATTTTTTCGGGCTGAGGTTGTTGGGTAGACCCCGCGAAGCGGCGACAAAAAGTTCTGGAGGGGGAGTCCAGAGGGGGAACCTCTTTCAAGAGGTTCCCCCTCTGGTCGCCGAAGGCAGTACAAAGCCCCTGCAAGCGTTCGCTTGCAGGGGCTTTGCTGATGGTTGCGCTGTGTTAGGCCTTGAAGCGGTAGCCTACGCCTCGGATGGTTTCGATCCAGGGGGCATAGGGGCCGAGTTTCTGGCGCAGGCGGCGGACATGGGTGTCCACGGTGCGGGAGTAGCCTTCGAAGTGGGTATCCCAGACCGTATCAAGGAGATTGTCGCGGGTCTGGACCTTGCCGGTCCCGGACACGAGCACGGTCAGGAGTTTGAACTCCGTGGCTGTGAGGGCGATTTCCTCACCGTCGATGGTGATAAGATGTGCTTCGAAGTCAACCCTGAGCCCTTCCCGCTCCCACAATTTTGGAGCGTTGGGTTCGGGTGCGCCGTAGCGGCGCAGAACGGCCTTGATGCGCAGGATCAGTTCGCGAGGAGAGAAGGGTTTGACCACATAGTCGTCGGCCCCGAGTTCCAGACCCACGATCTTGTCCACTTCGTCGCCCTTGGCAGTGAGCATGATGACAGGAATCCGGGCCAGGCCTGGATCGCCCTTGAGTTGTCGGCAGACTTCCAGTCCGTCAGTGCCGGGCATCATCAGATCCAGAAGAATGATGTCCGGTTTGAACGCCTGGGCGAGGTTGAAGCCGAGTTGACCGTCTTCAGCTGCGGCCACGTCGAAACCGGCGGCAGTGAGATTGTATTTTAGCAGTTCACGTGTGTCTCTGTGATCTTCGACCACCAGTATTTTTTGGGCTGACACTGGGTGCTCCTTTCGGTGTTGTTGGGGACTGCTATACCCTAATGCTGTAACAAAGAGTGTTACATATGAGCAACAATTTCGCAAATTGGCCCCTTTTGCCTATGGGGTTGAAACAGCTCGGAAACAGGATGGCCTAACCTGTGGTTAAAGCGGTATTTCTCGGATCCGGGCCGCAGGAATGCCGTTTCTTTGATCCGTTCCATAAAGAGGATTCCGCAGGGTGCCGATAATGAAGGTAACAGTTGGAATAAAGACAAGCCGAACGGAGCCGCATTCTATGTATTACCACGGATTCGACAAGAAGTTCCCCTCTGGGAGCAAGTACTGGACAATGTACGATGATCAGCTCATCGGCATGCTGTTTTCCAAGATAGTCAATAAAACTCTGAGTATGGACATGACGCCCACGGATTCGGAAGAGATCGTGGACGAGATGGTGCAGAATCTGTTTGACCTCTGTTTTTACATCAACAAGGATTTTCACGCCTGCTAGCCGTGATGTTCGATCTCATATCCATTTTGGAAAGGCCCGGGTTGTCCGGGCTTTTTTATTGAATATTCGAACGTCTACCTTGCGGATGAACATGTTTTGAATATAATAGGCCATGCTCTTTCTGAAGGTATAATCTTGCGAAGAGGTGAACCATGCGAGTACAGACAAAATTGACCTTGCTATTTCTGTTCATGACTTTTTTTGGAAGCATGCTGATCGGTTCAATTGCCTACTACATGGTAAAACGCGATGTTGTCCGGGCATCGGCAGAGCACACTTTCAAATCATTCAATATCGATTTCGGCACTTATGTGAAAAGCTATGGCGGTGTAAAGGCTGCCATGGAATCCGAGAAGTTTGACGCATTTGTCGAGCGCATTCACAGACTGATTCCTTCAGACCAGGGCCGTGAGGTGGACGATGCTTCGTATTCGACCCGCTGGCAGGAGAGGCTGTTCGGATACCTTGTCCTGAGTGGGCAAGGGGTTGTTCTCCATCCTGCCAGGGGATTCAGAGTCGGAGACAAGCCCCCTCCGGAGATTGTCGACCAGGCTCTGGGCATTGAGGTGGACGGCAAGACCGTTGCCAAGGCTGTCCTTGTTGGTGAAACAGTGCTCACGGAACAGGATGAACGGTATCTTGCCTTTGTTCGGCATTCGTTGGTTACAGGATTGATTATCGCGGTGGGAGTCTCCTCTCTGCTCTGTCTCGTTTTTGGTCGCATGTTGAGTTCGGTTTTACGGAACTTGGCCGAAGCCATCAGGTTGATGCGAGCCAACCGTAAGGAAGTGTGCCAGGTCGAGGTCGTTTCAGATGATGAATTGGGGTTACTGACAGAATATTTCAACCAGATGAATGTGGAATTGGCCAAGGCGCATGTTGAATTGCGGGAACTGGCCATTAGGGACCCGCTCACCAACCTTTACAATCGTCGGCATTTCGACGAGCAGGCCCGTCAGTTTTATGAGAGTGCCAGCCGATACGGCCAACCCTTGTCTTTGATGATCGGTTCTCTGGACGATTTAAAGAAGATCAACGATGATTTTTCCTATGAAATTGGTGATCTCGTGCTGGAGAAAGTGGCTGAGATCATGAGCGGTGTCACCCGCAAGAGTGATGTGGTCGCCAGGTACGGCGATGAAGAGATGGTTGTCCTCTTTGCCAATACCGACAAGGAAAACGCGGCTGTTTCCTGCGAGAACATCCGAAAAGCCATTGAGTCCTATCCGTGGGGTGGCTTTGCTCCGAATCTTGTTGTGACCATGTCCATCGGCTTGTGTGACAACACCGGGCATTCCTCGTCAGCCGCCATGTTCTCCAAGGCGGATCAACTCATGCACACGGCCAGGGCAGACGGCAGGAACAGGGTGGCTTGCGACTAGGTGATACGTCTTTATCCCATGAAGAAAAAGGCCCGGCATGTCCGGGCCTTTCTTTATTGAGCCGTATAGGCTGCGATGCGGTCGTGCACGTTTTGGCGCAGGTTTTCGAAGAAAAGCGAGTAGTCGAATTTGTGGTAGACCCCTGTGGGGAAGGTGGTGCTGTCCGAGTCCAGCAGTCCCGGTTCTTCGGGTTGCACCTCAAGCCCGGAATCCTTGACCTGGGCCGGGGTAAAATGCGGGTAGGTCCGGGTCGAGCCGTCTTCATCGAAGAAGGTGGCTCCGAGATTGAGAGCGGCCGGGGCAAATTCGTCATTCGTAGTCCAGGTAAGCGGATTGGTCACGATGGCCCCGGGCCTGATCGTGGGGGCGGCCTTTTGCCGTCCTTGGGCCACGGAATTGTATGAGATGAAACAGTTCACCTGGGTGGCGTTCCCGCACATCTTCAGGGCGGGGTTGGCCTTGAGATCGTCGTCGGTGATGGACCAGCCGATGAGGTAGGCGGCCACGAGTCTGTTTTCGCAACCGAGTGTCCCCCAATTCTTGACGGCATACTCCGCCAGGAGGTTCGAACCCTGGCTGTGCCCTGCAAGTATGAAGGGGCGGCCCTGGTTGAGATGCTCCAGGTAGTAGGTGAACGCCCGCTGCACGTCCTCCATGCCGTACTGCATCAGTTTTTCAACCTGTTCGTCGGGCAGGGAAAGGCCGGCCATGTTCATCTGCCGGTAGATCGGTGCATAGAGGTTGGCCTGGCCGGAGAAGACACCGGCCTGCGTGAGGACTGAGTTCATGGCTGCCTTGAGCAGGGGGACGCTTGCCGGGTCCATGAGCCAGTGTTCGGTGTCGCCGAGGACGGTTGGATAAACCCAGAAAACATCGACGGGGCGGACGCCGGGCGTATCGGGCTGGACCAGCCAACCCTGTGTTTCGGCGTAATCCGGCGCTTCAGGGACGCTGGCCTGCGTGAACACGGGCAGGGTGGAGGCCGCCAGCGCCTGACCGCAGGCAAGGACGAGGGCCAGGACAAGGGGCGATAAAAAACCGGTGCGGACTCGCTGCATGGGGTTACGCCTTGAGACAGAGGGTTACGGCCTTGATGACGTCGGCCACATCGTCGTCTGTGAGTTTGGGGGATAACGGCAGGCTGATGGTCTGGCGGCCAAGGGCCACTGCCTGGGGTGTGTCTTCGAGTTTCCAGCCGAACCGCTGCTGGTAGTAGGGGTGGTCGGGGATGCTCAGGTAATGCACGCCGGCGCCGATGCCTTCCTTGGTCAATCTGTTCAGGAGCTGGTCTCGGTCAATGCCGCTGTGCACCGGGTCGACCAACAGGGTGTACAGGTGCCGGGCATGCCGGGTGTCCGGCTCTTCGGGCGCGGGCAGGCCCACGGGCAGAGGCCTGAACGCGTCCTGGTACATGTCCCAGATTTCGCAGCGGCGCTTGAAATTCTTTTCCACCCGTTTCAATTGGTGGATACCTATGGCTGCCTGGAGGTCCATCATGTTGTATTTGAATCCGGCATGCACCACTTGGTAGTGCTTGTATCCGTCGTCCGAGAATCGCTTCCAGGCATCGGCGGACATGCCGTGCAGACCGAGAATCTTGACGGTCCTGATGTCCTCTTCGGTGCGGGCCATGACCATGCCGCCCTCGCCGGTACAGACGTTTTTGGTCACGTAGAACGAGAAGCAGCCGAAGTCGCCGAAGGTCCCGGCGTGCTGCCCCTTGTAGGTGGTTTCGATGGCGTGGGCGCAGTCTTCCACCACCTTGAGATCAAACTCACGGGCAATGTCCATGATCCGGTCCATGTCGCAGGATCTTCCCGCGAAATGCACCGGCAGGATGGCCCGTGTACGCTTGGTGATCTTTTTACGGATGGCGTCGGGGTCGATGTTCATGGTCACCGGGTCCACGTCGGCCAGCACGGGCGTGCACCCGGCATGGATGATGGCGTTGACCGAGGCGCAGAACGTCAGCGGCGTGGTGATGACCTCGTCCCCCGGCTTGAGATCGAGCGCCACCAGGGAGAGGTGCAGGGCGGCCGTGCAGGAGTTGCAGGCCGCTGCATGGCCTGTCCCCAGATAGGCGGAAAAATCGGACTCGAATTGTGCCACCTTGGGACCGGTTCCGAGCCAGCCGGTTTTCATGGAAGCGACGACTTCGTCGATTTCCTCCTGCTCGATGAGGGGGGCGCCGAAAACAAGAAAATTATTCTTTGAACGAACGGGCATGCTCGTATTCTCCTGTAAGAGTCAATGGTGGCAGAGATGTATCAAAAATAGTGTGGGCGGTAAATGTCAGAAATTCGGTTGTTCAGGGAGAGAAGGGCGCATTCCGGGGTCGGACATTAATCTGCATGGACACTGTTGCGACCGCGTCTTTTGGCTTCATAGAGTGCGTTGTCAGCCTGCCGGAACAGGGCGTCCAGTGTGTCCATCTCCGGGGTCATTTCGGCAACACCGATACTGATCGTCACGGTCAGCGCGTTTTCTCCGGTCGTGAAGGGGGAGTCGCCGATGCTCTTTCGGAGGCGTTCCGCAGCTTGTATCGCCTGGTTTTTGGTGGAGTGGGGCATGAAAAGGGCAAATTCCTCACCGCCGACCCGGCCGAAGATGTCGACCTGTCGGAGTGTTGCAACGCAACGCTTCGCTATGGAAACCAACACATCGTCGCCTGCCGCATGGCCCAATGAATCGTTGATTTTTTTGAAATGATCCACGTCGATCAACAGCAGGGAGCAGGCGTGGTCGTATCGTTTTGCGGCACGGAATTCCCTTTCGCCCAATTCCATGACGCGCCTTCGGTTGAGGATGCCGGTGAGTACATCGGTCTCGGCCTTGTGCTTGAGCTCGGTGAGGGCGAAAAATTCACGCCGTTGCGCGGCCCCGAACCGGATGCAGAAATAGAAGCCGAAGCCGTTGGCCAGGGCAAAGGTCAATGCCGTGTTTGAGATGTAATCGGGCGGAGCATTGGTGCACAGGACGAGGGTGAGGATATAGGCCACGGACCCGAGGCCGCCGGCGATGACCGGTTGCCAGATCTGGGGTGCCTGGAAGAGGTAGAACATCAAGACGATGAAAATCGTGATCGGGGTTTCCCGCATGCTGTTGGTGTCGGATTTGAGGTACAGTTCAAGGGCCTCGGTCGCCATGAGAACCACCATGTAGGCACAGGCGGACAGACCCAGTTTGAAGGGTGTCGTGTTCTTGCTGAAGGTGAGGATGAACGGGACCAAGCCGGTCAGGGCAGTGAGCAACCTGGCCGCAAGAAGCAAGGTGAAACTGCTGTCGGAGATCTGCAGGGAGTCCGCGTAGATGGCCCCCAGGTAGGCGGCGGCCGTAATGACGCAGACAAAGCGCAGCCGCCGTCGCGTATAGGGCAGCCGGGCTGTCTGGAAATCCCTTTCAGCCTGTGGGTCTGCAAGGAGGCCCATGGAATTGATCCTGGCCTGCTGTTCAATTGTCTGAAGCATAGCCGGTGAAACCTTTCTGGTCAGCGTGGCGGTAGAAATTGAGTTAGGGGCCATCTCTAACAAATGCCCGTCTCAATAACAAGAAGCCCCCCCAAAGGGCAGGCTGAACGAACCTTGTTTCATGTGATGTGTTTTGTGACATTCGGGGAACTGATATGGCATAGAGTTGCGCTTCCCATTATCATTAGCTATAACCCGACCCCGGCCCAATCCCGGGCCGAAGAAAATTCATCTGATACGAGGTACCGCAGTGATCAGACCAGATTTCGAAAAAATGAACGGCCTGGTGCCCGCCATTGCCCAGGACGCCGAGACCGGCGAAGTCCTGATGATGGCCTACATGAACGAAGCATCATGGGAAAAAACCCTGGAAACCGGCGAGGTCCATTACTGGAGCCGCAGCCGTCAGGAGCTATGGCATAAGGGCGGTACCTCGGGCCATACACAGAAGGTGAAGTCCATCCGCATTGACTGCGACGACGACACCTTGGTACTTCTCATTGAGCAGATCGGCGGCGCAGCCTGTCACAAGGGCTACCGTTCCTGTTTTTATCGCGAACTGAAAGACGGCGAAGTGAGCGAATGCTCTCCGTATGTCTTTGACCCCAAAGAGGTATATAAAAAATGAGTGAACAATTTCTCCGACTCGGTATCCCCAAAGGCTCTCTTCAGGATGCAACCCTCAAGCTGTTCGAAAAGGCAGGCTGGAAGATCAAGCTGCACGAACGCAACTACTTTCCGGACATCGACGACGACCGCATAAAGTGCTCCCTGGCCCGTGCCCAGGAAATGTCCATGTACGTGGAGAACGGCACCTTCGACGTCGGCCTGACCGGCATGGACTGGATCAGGGAAAACAAGTCCGATGTGGTCGTGGTTGACGATCTGATCTATTCCAAAGTCAGCAACCGCAAGGCCCGCTGGGTGCTCTGCGTCAAGGGCGACTCCCCGTACAAGCGGCCCGAGGATCTCAACGGCAAGAAGATATCCACCGAGCTGATGGGTTTCACCAAGGAGTACTTCGCCTCCCAGAATATCGATGTCGACGTCTCCTTTTCCTGGGGCACCACCGAGGCCAAGGTCATTGAAGGGTTGTGCGACGGTATTGTCGAGATCACCGAGACCGGCACCACCATCAAGGCCAACGGCCTGCGCATCATCGCAGAACTGATGCAGACCAACACCCAGATCATCGCCAACAAGGAGGCCTGGGCCGATCCCAGGAAGCGCAAGCTCATCGAGGAGATCAACCTGCTGCTTCAGGGCGCCCTGCGCGCTGGCAAGATGGTCGGATTGAAGATGAACCTGCCCAAGGACAAGCTTGCCGCCCTGAACGGTTCCCTGCCGAGCCTCAACTCTCCCACCGTGGCCGAGTTGCAGGACCCCAAGTGGCTGTCCGTGGAGGTCATGGTCGAGGAGAAGGTCGTCCGCGACCTCATCCCCAGGCTGGTCGAGTTCGGTGCGGAAGGCATCATCGAGTATCCGTTGAACAAGGTCATCTGATTGGACTGACCCTGTTTCTGAGAATAATATGGCCGGGAGAAGCTTTGCTTCTTCCGGTTTTTATTTTTTTGATACGTAGCGCATTCGCGGTGGTGATAAGCGCGTTCTCTGTACGAGGTGTCGTTGATTGTTTGATACGTAGCGCATTCGCGGCGGAAGCTAGGCTCGTCATCATTACGGAGTGTTTCGCTTTTACAGCGCCCTACTTTTGTCCGAGGCGACAAAAGTAGGCAAAAACGCCTTTTTCGCGCTGTGAGCCTGGCCCCGAAGCCAAGAGCCTGTAGGCGGCTTTCGCTGCCCGAAACGATTGTCCACCCTGTGGACTCAATCGGGCTGCGCTTCGCCGCCTGAGACAGGCTCTAAGCTTCAGGGCCAATTGTTCGTCGTTGTAAGGGGGGGTAGGGATGGTGTGATTTTCTTGTTGGATTAGGCTCTTCGGTTTTTCGGGGCGGCAGATTTCATCATAGGTTTTGGGCGAGTGTTTTGTTCGGAGCGCATTCGCGGTGGTGATGAGCACGTTCTCCATATGAAGAGTTGGAATTTATTTGAAACGTAGCGCATTCGCGGTGGGAGTTAGGCTCTATATCCTTTTGAAGTGTTGCGCTCTTACAGCGCCCTACTTTTGTCCGAGGCGACAAAAGTAGGCAAAAACGCCTTTTTTGGGCTGTGATCCTGGACCCGAAGCCTAGAGCCTGTAGGCGGCTTTCGCTGCCCGAAACGATTGTCCACCTTGTGGACTCAATCGGGCTGCGCTTCGCCGCCTGAGACAGGCTCTAGGCTTCGGTTCCAATTGTCGGTCGTTGTAAGGGGTGGTGGGGATGGTGTTTTTTTGTCGGATTAGGTTCTTCGGTTTTTCGGGGCGGCAGATTTCATCATAGGTTTTGGGGGATTGTTTGATACGTAGCGCATTCGCGGTGAGGGTTAGGCTCGTCATCATTACGGAGTGTTTCGCTTTTACAGCGCCCTACTTTTGTTCAAGGCGACAAAAGTAGGCAAAAACGCCTTTTTGGGGCTGTGATCCTGGAAGCGGGACCAAGAGCCTGTAGCGCGGCTCCACTGCCCGGGAAAGAAAGTCCGTAAACGAACGCTTTCCGGGCCACGCTCCGCCGCGCACAACAGGCTCTAAGCCCCGCTTCCAATTGCCCATCGCTGTAAGAAGCTTCAAAAACGGCGTGGCGAGTTCGGAAAAAAAAGCGGATTGCCTTTCGCATCCAGTGGAGCGCCTTGGATGCCAACGGCATCCAACAGCGGCTCTCGTCCCCGACCCCCTCCCGCGCAGACCTTCCCCTACGGCAGCAAGCCCTCCCACCAACGC
>NZ_QTZO01000025.1 GCF_004025585.1 Pseudodesulfovibrio sp. S3 | reverse complement strand
ACGACAGCAAGCCCTCCCGCCCACGCCCAGACCTCCCGGCAAACGAGCGCTCCAGCCCTTGATCGGAAGGCCTAGAAGCTGACGATGAAGGGGCGGCGGCTCTTGTGCCGGGGTCAGGGGATCTGGCTTGACGGGTCACGCAAGGTAGGGGAAGCGCCTATAGGCCAAGGCAGTGGAGCCGCCCCGAATCGATCAGCTTCTTGCCGCCGATCACCGGGCGGCCAAAAGCCAAAGCCGCATTTTTTTGGTTCTTTTTTGGGGCGGCTCAGCCAAAAAAGAACCCCGCCGGGAGGGCAGAAAAAAAACCTGGAGGAGCGATGAGCGACGGCTCTTCTTCAGACTTGCTGCAAGGGGAACACGCACACACCCGCGAAGAAGGACATGGAATGCCTTTGGGGCGGCAAGCCCCAAACAATGCCTCTCGCGCCAAAGGCGCGCATCCCAAAACAAGAAGCCGCCCCCTGGGCGGCCTTCCTTATTTCTTCAGGCCCGCTGCCCAAAGCGAAAGCCAGCCAGCTCGAAGCGCCCCCCAAAAACTTGCCATTCATTTAAAAAGGTCTTACTCCTCTTGCCTTCACGAATATCACCATGGAGTAATAAGACATGGCCCAACTCGGTCCCCATATATCGATATCAGACGAACAGCTCATCACCCGCGCCCTCGGCGTGGTGGACATGGAACAGTATCAGCACTGGCCCGAAAAGGTGAAGAAGCTCGCCTCCAACCTGGCTGCCGAACTCTTCCTGGTGCGCTACAATCCGTTCATCGACCCTGAGATGGTCAAGAAGGCCGTGGAACGGCGGCTGAACATGTCCCGTCCCATGCTGGACCGCGAATTCGCCACCATCCTGACCAAGGGCATCGAGATGTTCTGGGAACGGCACGAAAACGAACTCGCCTTCCGCGACAAAATCATCGAACGGCTCAAAACGTTCATGCCGGACAACTGCATCGGCCATGAACCGCACTCCCGCGTGGAAACGGCCACGGACGCCACCGACCTGCGCATGGAACTGCCCATGCTCGTGCTTTTCCCGGAGGACGAAGCCCAGATTCAAGGCATTGTCAGGCTGGCCATTGAAATGCATTTCGGCATCATCCCGCGCGGCGGTGGCACCGGCGCCACAGGCGGGGCCATCCCGGCCGAGGCGCGCTGCGTGATCCTGTCCCTGTCCCGGTTCAAAAAGATTATCGACATCAACCCGGCCGAACGCACCATGACCGCCCAGTCCGGCGTCATCACCCTGAACGCCATCCAGGCCGCGGCGAAAAAGGGACTGCTCTTCACCGTGGACCCGGCCTCCAAGGCGGGTTCGTCCCTGGGCGGCAACATCTCCGAAAACGCAGGCGGTCCCTTCGCCTTTGAATACGGCACCACCATCGACAACATCCTGAGCTACCGCATGGTTCGGCCTGACGGTTCGCTCATCGAGGTACGCCGCAAAGACCACCCTCGCCACAAGATCTATTCCGCCGACGTGGCCGTATTCGAAATCGTCGACGAATCCGGCAAACCTGTGGATACCGTGACGCTCAAGGGAGACGAAATCCGCGGTCCGGGACTGGGCAAGGACGTGTCCAACAAATACCTGGGCGGCCTGCCCGGCGTACAGAAGGAAGGCACGGACGGGATCATCACCACCGCCACCTTTATCTGCTACCCCGCCCTGACGCACTCCCGCGTGCTCTGCCTGGAATTTTTCGGCCGCAGTATGCACACGGCCATGCTCGTCATCAAGGATGTGGTAGCCATGCGCGACACCATCCGCGAGGACGGCGACCTGGTCAAAATCTCCGCACTGGAGGAATTCGGGACCAAGTACGTCCAAGCCATTGAATATCAAACCAAATCCACCCAGTACGAAGGCGACCCCATTTCCGTGATCATCGTCCAGCTCGACTCGGACGACAAGGAGGCGCTGGACGCGGCCGTCCAGACCGTGCTGGCCCTGGCCCAGCCTTACGACGGCGTGGACGTATTCGCGGCCCGCGACGAAAAGGAAGCGGAACTGTTCTGGGAGGACCGGCACAAGCTTTCCGCCATCGCCAAGCGCACTTCCGGTTTCAAGATCAACGAGGACGTGGTCATTCCCATGGAAGTCATCCCGGACTTCTCGGACTTCCTGGAAAACCTGAACCTCATCTATCTGGCCAAGATATACTCGACCACCCTGGACAAGGTCATCGACCTGGAAGGCGTCAACCCCGAAGACAAGGACATTGCAGAGGCGCGCTTACGCATCCGGTCCATCCTCGACGGATCGGTCACTGCCAAGGATTTTTCCGATGCCGAACAGGAGGCCCAGTGCCGATTCCTGTTCCTGAAACTGCGCGACACCTATCCCAAGCTCGACCGCGAGATCAAAGCCCTGTGGCAGGAGATGCAGCTCAAACGCATCGTCATCGCCAACCACATGCACGCTGGCGACGGCAACTGCCACGTCAACCTTCCGGTCAACTCCAATGACCCGCAGATGCTCGCCGCGGCCCACGAGGCTGCGAATACGGTCATGACCAAAGTGCTGGAAATCGGCGGACAGGTAACCGGAGAACACGGCATCGGCATCACCAAGATCGCGTTCCTGAGCGAAGAAAAAATCAAGGCGCTCAAGGAATACCGAAAAATCGTGGACCCGGGCGGCGTATTCAACCCCGGCAAACTGACCGCACAAAAGCTGACCAGCGAACCGTTCACCTTCTCCTTCAACAGGCTCATCCAGGACCTGGACGATACTGCGCTCAAGGACAAGGAAGCCCTCATGGGCCTGCTCAAGAACATCCAGACCTGCACCCGCTGCGGCAAGTGCAAACAGGTCTGCCCAATGTATTATCCGGCCAAGGGACTGATGTACCACCCGCGCAACAAGAACATCGCGCTGGGCGCACTCATCGAGGGCATCTACTACTCCCAGATCCAGACCGGAGAACCGGCCCATGAACTGATGCGGGAGCTGCGCAACCTCATGGATCACTGCACGGCCTGCGGCAAATGCCAGGCTGCCTGCCCGGTGAAGATCGACTCTGCCGGAGCCGCCCTGTCCATGCGTTCCTTCCTCGATTCCAAGGGCAAATCCGGCCATCCCCTCAAGCAGATCATTCTGCGCAATCTGGCCAAGAACCCGACCAACAGCCTGCCCGTGGCGGCCAAGATCCTGTCAGTGGGACAATCCCTCCAGGACAAGACCCTGGGCATGATCCCGGCCCGCTGGCTGTCCAAGGTCCAGTCTCCCGTGGTCAAGCATCGCAGTCCGCATATCGATTTCCATAGCCTTGCAGAGGAACTGCACCTGGAAAACGGCTCGATATTCAAGACCCCCGGTGCGGAACGCGACGAGACCGTGCTCTATTTTCCGGGCTGCGGAGCCTCGCTCTTTTCCCGCTCCATAGGCATGGCCTCCATCTACCTGCTGCTCAAAAGCGGCGTAAACGTGGTCCTGCCCGACCATCACATGTGCTGCGGCTACCCGCTGCTGGCCTCGGGATGCGAAGAGGCATACAAGACCAACCGCCACCGCAACGTGCAGGAATTCCTCGACCTCCTGGTCAAAACCGGCAAGGCGGGCCTCAAGGCAACCACCTTGCTCACGGCCTGCGGCACCTGCCGGGAGTCGCTGGAAACCTATGATTTCTCCTCGGAACTGGCCGACCCGCTCAAACACCTGGACGTGGTCCAATTCCTTCTGGAACGGCTGCCTGCCGTACGTCGGGCCGAACCGGTCCTGTACCATGCGGCCTGTCACGCCGAATGGACCGATGTTTCCAAGCTCAAGGCCCCGGAAATGTATCGGACGGCCCTGGCGAAACTGACCGGCACCAACATCGAGCTTTCACCCGGCTGCTGCGGTGAATCCGGCCTGGGTGCCCTGACCAGTCCCGCCATCTACAACCGACTGCGCGAACGCAAACAGGAGCAACTGCGCGAGGACCTGGTCCACGAAAAGCTCCGGCCCATCGTGGTCGGCTGCCCGTCCTGCAAGGTGGGCATAAAGCGGTCCATGCTCCAGATGAAGCTGCCCAACCGGGTCATCCACGCCGTGGAATACCTGGCCGAGGCCGTGGGCGGACCCAGTTGGAAGCGGGAACTCAAGGACATGCTCGGCCAAGTGGAGCAGAAGGGCGCGTAGGCTCGGTACGGGATTCCTTCCTATTGACCGGAACCACCCCCCATGTTCTTTTGATGCTGCGTTGACACCACGGAGGCGATCATGGACTGCGACGGCGTAAAAAAACTCCTCGGCGAGAAAAACAGCTTCGCCCGACTGGCGGGCATCGAGGTCGTTGACGTTGCACCCGGCTCGGCTACCTGTCGCATGGTCATCAGGGACGGGCACCGCAATCCCTTCGGAACGGTCAACGCAGGAGCCATCTATACCCTGGCGGAGACCGCCTTCGGTGCAGCGGCCAACAGCCACGGCAATGTCGCCCTGGCCGTGAACCTGTCCATCGCCTACCTCAACCCCGCCACCGACGGGACGCTCATTGCCAAGGCCCAGGAACTCTCGGCGGGCGGGCGCATGGCCACCTATTCCGTGAAGGTCTTTGACGACGGCGGCGCACTGGTGGCCGATGTCCAGGCCATGGGGTACCGCATGAAGAAGCCGCTGGAGGATGTGTAGGGTGCGCGCTCTGGGCATCGATTTCGGCCTCAAGCGGGTGGGATTGTCCGTCAGCGACCGCACCGGCACCCTGGTCTCGCCGTTCAAGACCATAGAGCGGACGACCCGCGACTCTCTCTTTGACGAACTGATCGAAATCATACAGAATGAATCCATTGAAGCCGTGGTGGTGGGGCTGCCCCTTTCCCTGGACGGCAAGGACACCCTGACCACCCGCCAGGCCCGGAATTTCGCCGGGAGCCTGGGGCGCCGGACTGCTGTTCCCATTCATCTTATGGACGAACGGCTGACCTCGGCCCAGGCCGAAGAAGAACTCAACGCCGCCAATGTTCGCGGCAAGAAACGCAAGATGGCCCTGGACAGCCAGGCAGCCGTCATCATCCTTCGCTCATGGCTCGAAAACGGACCATCCTGATAGCCTTCAGCACCCTGTTCCTGCTCGCCGCACTCGGCGCAGGCGGTTTCCAATGGTACAGGGCATGGCAGGAGCAACAGTTCCTGACGACACCGCCCGAGACCCCGGGACGGGATGTCCTTTTCCGCGTCGAACCGGGACAGGTCTTCACCGCCATCGCCCAGAATCTGAAGGCCGAAGGGGTGATCTCCGACACCCGCCGCTTCTATAAACTGGCCGTTCGCACGGGCAAAGGTTCGGCTGTCCGCGCCGGGGTATTCGCGCTCTCCACCGGATGGGTGCCCGAACGGGTTCTTCTGGAACTGACCTCTTCGACCGGCATCATGAAAAGGGTCTCCGTGCGTGAAGGATTGACCTGGTGGCAGACCGCCAAAATCATCGAAGAGGCCGACCTCGGCACCTATGCCGACTTCGCCCAGGCCCAGGCCGACAAGGAACTGTTGGCCGCCTTCGGCATCGAGGCCAAGGACGCCGAAGGATATCTCTTCCCTGAGACCTACCTGCTCACCCCGCCCAAGGAGAACCCCTCCCGATTCATGATCCGCCTCATGCTCAAGGAATTTTTCAAAAACGCGGCCAAGGTCTGGCCAAGCGGACTCCCGGAATTCGAGGAGATGCACCAAAAGGTCATCCTTGCCTCGCTCATAGAAAAGGAAACCGGGGACATGACTGAACGCAAGCGCATATCCGGCGTGTTCCACAACCGCCTGAAAAAACGCATGCTCATCCAATGCGACCCGACCATAATTTACGGCCTCGGCCCTGATTTTGACGGAAACATCAAGAAAAGCGATCTCCTGGACAAGAACAACCCTTACAACACCTATGCCATCCAGGGACTGCCGCCCGGCCCCATCTGTTCACCGGGACTGGACGCGCTCCTGGCTGCGGTTCATCCCGAAGAACACAGCTACCTCTATTTCGTGGCCAAGGGCGACGGCTCGCATCATTTCAGCAAGAACCTGGAGGAACACAACCAGGCGGTCCGGCAGTACCAACTCAGGCGCAATAACGAGACATACAAATCCACCAAATAGCCGGATGGGGCTGGTTGCCATTGCCTGTCGACTCTTTTTCCTATAGCCTGAACAGGTAGTTTGAGGATTCATCGGGGAGGAAGATGAGCATACTAACACGTGTATTTCTGACCGGATTGCTGGCCTGCCTTTGCTATGCCTCCGCGAGCCCGGCCCAGGACACCACCGTGGTCCGACGCGCCGCCTTCGACATCGGTTCCGCTGTCATCAAATGCACCATCGCCGACGTGGACATCCCCACCGGCCACATCGTCAAGACCATCGAAACCCTGTCGGAAAAAGTCGATTTCGCCGAAGACCTGGCCCGTTCCTACGACAACAATCTGAGCAAGGAAATCATGGCCCAGGGCATCATTGTCCTGAAGAAACTCAAGGCCATCGCAGAACAGCATACCGCCCAGGAATATTCCGCAGTAGGCGGCAAGGTTTTCCAGGATGCCAGGAACGGGCGAGCCTACTTCGTCAGCATCAAGAAGGAAACCGGCATCTCCTCCCGCATCATTTCCGAGCAACAGGCCGCCATGCTCAGCTATCACGCCGTGCGCCAGGAGCTCAACTCCACGTCCAGGGATCTGCTGGTCTGGGACATCGGTGCCGGAAGTATGCAGATGACCCTCCGACGCCAGGACGGCGGCCTGCTCTTCTACATCGATCCCATGTCCTCGGTCTCATTCAAGAACATCGTCATCGGTTCCATCCAGAAGAAGGACGTCACCACAACAACAAGCCCCAACCCGGTCAGCGCGGGCCAAGTCGAACAGGCCCTGACTTTCATTCGGTCTCACGCCGCCGTGACCGTTCCTCCGCTCATCACATCCCGCCTGCACCAATCCAACCTGTTCGTGGCCGGAATCGGCGGTGTGCATTATTACGGGGTTCCCGAGATGATGGGCGTTCGCAAGGAATCCTACACGCGTGACGACGTTGCCCGGGCCCTGCAGGAATGGACCGACAAACCCGATGCGGATTTCAACAGCGAATTCGCAGACGCCCGGTTGACCAACCTCATTCTGGTGTTGGGCTACATGGACGCCCTGGACATAAAAGAGGTCTATCCGCTCAAGATCAACCAGGCTGACGGTTTGTTTGCAGCCAGAGAGTTCTGGTAGTCCGCCCCGAAATCATTCATATTCCATCCCCAGCCGCTCCGACCAGCCGTCCACCCCGAACTCCGCCGGGAAATAGACATACCGGGCTCTCCCCATGATCCGGTCTCTTTTGACCGGCCCCAGCCAACGCGAATCATAGCTGTCTTCACGGTTGTCGCCGAGTACGAAGTATTCGTCCGCACCAAGGATGAACGGCCCGAAATTGTCGCGCATGGGAAACATGTCGAGTTTGGTGTGTCGGGCATAGGGTTCCTCAAGGGGCTGACCGTTGATGAACACCACCTTGTCCCGAATCTCCACGGTTTCTCCCGGCAGACCCACGATCCGCTTTACAAAGTCCTTTCCATCGGTTTCCGGTGAGGAAAAAATCACGATATACCCCCGCTCAACGGAATCGTCATCGGAAAGCACCTCCACCATGAAACGGTCGCCTGTCAGGATAGTGGGCAGCATGGAGCCTGACGGCGCCTTGTAGGCCTTGTAGAAATGGCCTTCGATCACCTTCTCCAGAACCACCCCGGAAAAGGCACTGACAAGGAGGCACAGTCCGTACACCCACCACCGGTTATAGGGCTGCAGCGTGTAGCCGCCCTGCTTTCGGGCCGAGGCAAAGGCTTCACCCGCCACGAAAAGATTGTAACCGAACAGGATGGCCAGGCATAAAAGCATGGACCCGAAATCGGCCCAGAACCGGATCATGGTCGTGGTGACAAACACCTCGGCTGCAAAAAAACCGGCACCCTTCTTCCACTGCCCGTTGTAGACCTGCCCCAATCCTGTGGCCACGAGGGAAAGCAACCCGGCCAGCCAGGGCCGGCGGGGTTTCATCAGTTCCTGTTTAATATCATGTGATTCGGCCATGGTTCCTCCCGGATTGCGCAGAGAGTGACAGATATCAGACAAGAATGGAAGACTCAGGCCACGGGCAGATAATCCCGACCAAGCACGTAGCCCCGCCCGCCGAGGAATTCGGCGATATCCTCCCGCGCCCCCCGGCTGCCCACATATGGCAGACAGAACGCCGCTCCCGGTGCCGGAATGTCATTCCTGTCTATAACCGGCACCCCGCCAATCACATGGCCTATCTTGCGAGGGTCTATGTCGTAATAGGCGGCAAACTCGATGCCGTGATCGAGAAGCAGGTCGGCCCGCTTGCGCGTAGTCCGGCCCGATCCCAAGATATGCACCACGGGATGGTGCGGATTGTTGTCCTTGAGCCAACGTGCCAGATACTCGCTCTTGATGCGGTAGAAGGCATCCACATCGTAACGGGGATGAGTGCGGGAAAGCCGCCTGGGCGGGTCATTCCATTGCAGCAGAATTTGGTCCGCCTTGAGCATGCGCACCCCGGCCTCCAGCCAGCGCAGAAGCATTTCGTAATCCTCAGGGAAATCCCCTTCGCGGTATGAACCGTATGCTTCCAGACACTCCCGCCGAAACATGATGGACGGATTGGGCACCGGGAACTCCACGAACCGGTTCAAACTTATGGCTTCCTGGGTCAGGATCGTGTTGGTCCAGTCCACGTACCGGGCATATCCGGCACACCGCTTGCGGCAGCCGCCGAACCGAACCCGGCAGCCCACCAGCCCGATGCCTGGATTGTCGTCGAGCAATTGCGACTGGACAGCCAGCCGCTCAGCCATGCATTCGTCGTCCGCGTCCATGCGGGCAATATATGCCCCTCTGGCCGCTTCAATGGCCGCATTGGCCGCCACGATCACCCCACCGTGCTCGATGGAAAAGGTCCGAATACGGGCATCCCGACGCGCATATTCGGCCAGGACACCCGCTGTGTCGTCGTCGCTGCCATCATCAACGGCCACCACCTCGAAATCCGTACAGGTCTGGCCAAGCAGGCTGTCCAGGGCCCTGCCCACGGTATCCCCGCAATTGTGGCAGGGCATGGTCACGGAGATCCTGGGGGCGGCCAAGGCTAATCGTCCTTGGCCTTGCTGTCCTGCACCGCCTTCCTGATGCGGCAGACCGAACAGGTCCCGGCACTGGTGGGTGAACCGCACTCGACGCACGGCGCAAGCTCGGCACCGACCTCCTCTTCCAGGTTGGCGAATGCGGGTTTGCCATTCTTGAGAAAGGACTGATAGAATTGGAATTTCTGGCCGGGACTGCGGTGTTCCAACTCGCCCCACAATTCCTTGTGACTGGTGAAGCTGGCCCCGGAGGCATAGGGACACGGGTCCGAATGAATCTCGATGCCCTTCATGAACGCATAGTTGGCAGTCTCGAACTCGCTCAAACGAAACAACGGCTTGACCTTGCGCACGAACCCCGGTGAAGCGGGCAGCACCGGTCCCTGATCCGACAGATAGGCGGTATCCCAACGCAGGGTATTGGCAAAGAGCCGGGCCACTTCATCATCCAGGTTGTGGCCTGTGGCCAGGGCGTCGAATCCTTGCTCCACGGCGATGCGATTAAAATGGTGCCGCTTCATCTTGCCGCACACGGCGCAGACGGGCCGCTTGACGTGCTTCTTGACGTCCGGGATGGGCAATCCCCACGCCTCCATCTCAAAGACATGAAGTTTCAGGCCGTGCATGTCGCAGAAGTTCTCCACCTTGCTGCGGGCCTTTTCGGAAGAACCGGGTATGGCGAGATCAATGTGCAACCCCGTGACATCATACCCCTGAAGCTGGAGCTCAAGCATCAACGCCAGGGAATCCTTGCCGCCGGACAGGGCCACAAGAATACGCTCATCATGGGTGAACATCTTTTCGCGGCGGATGGCAGTCTCCACCTGTTTGGTGAAAAACAGCGGATAGCATTCCGAGCAGAACCCGGAGTGGTGGCTGGGCAGGGAAACATGGGCCGTTTTCTTGCAGCGTATGCACTTCATGACGTCCCCTATCCTGCGGATGTGACTTTACGGACCATGAGCACATCGCCGTTTTTCAACATGCGGTCCGAAGTGAGCAGCTCACCGTCACGAACGACAATGGCCATGGTGGAACGGAGCTGCAATTTGTTCAGCACGGCAAGAACCGAGCGTGTATCAACCAGCTCGATCTGCTTTCCGTCCGGTTCCAGGTTGACGGTAATCATATGGTATCTCCTTTGCCGTCGGACATTTCGACGACCAACGGCTGGGCGGACCCTACGCAGGTTACCCCGCAAGTTCAAGCCTGGCGCACTATTCCGCCAATGGCAGGGACAAATAGCTGCCCGCGATTTCTGGATCAGTGCATTAATTTAGTTTAAATATGGAAACCCCTGTTGACCCAAAAGCAAAATGTCGCATATGTTCATTTCAAGGGCTAACCCCCAAGGAGGAATCCATGAGCCAAACTAAGATTCTTGTAGTCGATGACGAAAAGCACATCCGCATGCTCTACCGGGAAGAACTGGAAGCCGACGGCTATACTGTCGCAACGTCCGACGGCGAGGAAGACATCCTCGAAGTCATGGCCCGCGAAACCCCGACCATCGTCATCCTGGACATCAAACTTGGTGTTAATCGTTCCGGCCTGGACCTGCTACAGGAAATCCGCACCAAGGATCAACAGATTCCGGTCATCCTTTCCACCGCCTACGATTCCTTTCAGCACGATCTGAAATCCATCGCAGCCGACTACTACGTGGTCAAATCCGTGGACCTGACCGAATTGAAAGACAAGGTCAAAATGGCTTTGAACAAGGCCTGCATCTAACAAAACTCCCCTTGATTCACGACCCGTTAAGGACGCCTTCTCACCTGTTGCGAAGGCGTCCTTTTTTTCACCAACGCACCGGAATAAAAGAATATTAACTGGCAATTAATTTATTCCCGTTGCTGTTTTCGACAACATGGTTTATCGCTAATCATCTCCTGAATACAGAGCTATCTCCAAGCCTCTGCCCGGGCAGAGGGAACCAAGGCCACAGATGACGGAACCCACCATAATGAAATACTTTCCCATATCCCCGTTGATTCTACGCCCTGATTTCAGAGGGCCATTCGACATCTACCTGCGGCATGACAACAACTATGTCCTGTTCAACGCCCAAAACCGTCTTCTCTCACAGGCAAAAAGAGACGAACTGGCAGCCACTGATATCGATTACGTTTACATTGAGGAAGACTCCCTGAAGAGTTACAACGCCTACCTCCGTGCAAACCTTATGGGAGTGTTGAACGACGAGAACATTCCCCTCAACCATCGCTCCCAGGCGTGGGCAAACGCGGCGACCGCCCTGGCCAAGGAACTCTTCGAAATCAACCTACCCGGCCCCGCCTTCAAGAAGCGGTATAACCGATTCGAAGAATTGATCAACAACAGCGCGAGTTTCGTGCAGTCACCCTTGTCCCTGAAGCACATCACCCGATTCATCAACAAGGGTTACGACACCTATCAGCACGGCGTCAGCACCATGGTTTACGCCGTCAACCTGATCCAGGAATACGACTTCGAGGATTGTGACAGCCTGGCCTGCGGCATGGGCGCATTGCTCCACGACATAGGCAAGGTGGGGCTGCCCGAAAACATCGTCAATGCCGACCCTTCGGGGCTGTCGCCCGACGAGTTCGCGGTTCTCTCCATGCACCCCATGATCGGCGTACGGAACTGCGCAAATTTCAACCTGCCGATCATCGCCACGAACTGCATCCTGTTCCATCACGAACGGGCCGACGGCAAAGGGTATCCCACTCAGGCCACCCATGCCGAAATCCCTTTGCCCATCCGCATTGTGGCTTTGTGTGACCGCTACGACAACCTGACACGCAACCGGCCTTTCAAAAGGGCGCTCAAACCCTTTGACGCCCTCAAGGTGATAACCGACGACAAGGGACTGGTTGAGCCGGATATGCTGAAACGATTCATCGGGCTGCTCTCCAGGGCTGAGATCGTCTAGACCGGGCACACAACGGGAAACGCACCTGAAATACCTTGCCGCGTCCCCCACATACATGGTAGCCGCAGCACATGTTTGACATCACTGCACAAGACATCCAGCTCTATCTGATCATGGCACCGGGACTCCTGGTAGCCCTGGTCTGCCACGAAGTGGCCCACGGGTATGTTGCCTTCCTCTTGGGCGATCCCACCGCCAAGTCGCAGGGGAGGCTGACTTTGAACCCGCTCAAGCACCTCGATCCCATAGGCACCCTGGCCTTCTTTTTCGTCCAGTTCGGCTGGGCCAGACCCGTGCCTGTCAACGCCCGATATTTCCGCAATCCGCGTCAGGGGATGATGTACACGGCCATGGCCGGTCCGGGTGCCAATTTCGCCCTGGCCGCCCTGTTCGCCCTGGCCTTCCACATGATGTCCGCCTTTGGCGTGAGCGGCCGGAGTTCCCTGTACGCCATGACCTACTACGGCGTGTTCATCAATCTCATCCTGGCCGCCTTCAACCTGCTGCCCATACCGCCGCTGGACGGCAGCAACGTCCTTGCATATTTTCTGCCGCCAAAGGCAGCGTTCAAATTCATGTCCCTGAGCCGTTACGGCTTCGTCATCCTGATTGGCATCATCCTGCTCGGTCGATTCACCGGTTTCAACCTCGTGGGTCAGATCATTCTTCCCATCGTAAGAGGCCTGGCTTCCGTGCTGGGCGTGCCTGTCTAACCCTTAAGCACACCATTTATTCATCATGAGCGAAAAACAACGCATTCTCTCCGGCATGAGGCCCACCGGCCCCCTCCATCTCGGTCACTACTTCGGCGTCATCGACAACTGGCTCAAGCTCCAGGAAGAGTACGACTGCTACTTTTTCGTTGCCGACTGGCATGCCCTGACCAGCGAATATGCCGATCCTTCCAGAATCAAGGGATTCATTCCGGGCCTGGTCAAGGACTGGGTGGCCGCCGGCCTGGACCCGGACAAATGCGCCATTTTCCAACAATCCATGATCAAGGAACATGCGGAGCTCAACCTGCTCCTGTCCATGTACACCCCTCTCGGCTGGCTGGAACGGTGTCCCACCTTCAAGGACCAGAAAGAGCAATTGACCCAGAAGGACCTGAACACTCACGGTTTCCTGGGATACCCCGTACTCATGTCCGTGGACATCCTCATGTACAAGCCGTTTGCCGTGCCCGTGGGCAAGGACCAGTTGCCGCATCTGGAACTGACCCGCGAGATCGCCCGCCGCTTCAACCACCTCACGGGTTCCGCAGTCTTCCCTGAACCGGCGGACATGCTCACCGAGGCACCTGTCCTGCCCGGCCTTGACGGCCGCAAGATGTCAAAGAGCTACGGAAATTCCATCATGCTCTCCGAGCCTCTTGACGAAATCATGCCCAAGGTACGCGGCATGAAGACCGACGAGAACCGGCAGCGCAAGTCCGATCCGGGCGATCCCAAGGTCTGCAACCTCTTCCCCTACCACAAGCTCATGACCGACCCGGCCCGACTGCCGGAGATCGAGGCGGGCTGCAAAGACGCATCCTGGGGCTGCGTGGACTGCAAGAAGGTACTCATGGAGTCCCTGGAAGCATTCCTCACGCCCCTGCACGAACGCCGGGCCGCCTGCACCGATGAGCGGGTTCAGGAAATACTGGAAGCAGGCAATGCCAAGGCGCGCGCCTATGCCCAAAAAACCATGGAAGAAGTCAGGAAAGTACTGAACTTCGACTTCTAGCGGAAAAAAGACTATACAGGGAAATCCGCCCGGAACGTTTCGGGCCACACAAACATTTTAGGAGATTGTATGACTGCGCAGAAAGGCAGCACCGTCAAGGTTCATTACACCGGCACCCTCAAGGCTGACGGCAGCCAGTTCGATTCAAGCGAAGGCCGCGACCCGCTGATGTTCACGCTGGGCGAAGGCATGGTCATCGCCGGTTTTGAGAAAGCCGTGATCGGAAAATCCGTGGGCGACACCGTGACTGTGGAAATTCCGCCCGAGGACGGCTACGGCTCTCCCAATGAACAGTTGGTCTTTCAGGTTCGCAAGGAACAGCTTCCCCCCACCGTGGAACTGGAAGAGGGAGCGATGCTGGAAATCCGTACCGAAGACGGCGAACCAGCTTATGTGCGCGTTACCGATTTCGACGACGAACTGGTCACCCTCGACGGCAACCATCCCCTTGCCGGACAAACCCTTGTGTTTGATATTGAGGTCGTAGAAGTAGCTTAAATAGCTGCATATTGATTAATTCACCCCGCCTCTTGCTGCAACCGGCGAGGGGCGGGGTTTTCAATGCGAACAGAGGCACGACATGAGCATCTCACAACGCTGCTGCGGCATCACCCCGTTTCTGGCCATGGAAATCAACGAAAGGGCCGAGGCCATGGAACAGGCCGGGGAGTCCGTCATTCGCATGTGCGTGGGTGAACCTGATTTCGACACGCCCGGGTGTGTCAACCAGGCCTCCTGCAAGGCGCTGGAAAACGGCAAGACCCACTACACCCACTCCCTGGGCATCAGGGAACTGCGGGAAGCCATCTGCGAGGATTACCGCAAACGGTACGGCGTGACCGTGGAACCGGAAAACGTGGTGGTCACCCAGGGAACCAGTCCGGCCATGCTAGCGCTGTTTTCCACCATCCTGGAGAGCGGCGACAAAGTCATCACCTCGGACCCGTGCTATGCCTGCTACGACAATTTCATCACCTTTGCCGGGGCCGAGCCGGTCAAGGTCCCCGTATTCGAAGACGACGCCTTCCAGTACCGCGTGTCCGCCATACGGGCGGCCCTTGACGCCAACGAGGGCATCAAGGCCATCCTGATCAACTCCCCGGCCAACCCCACCGGCACCCTGCTGCCCAGGGAACGCATGCAGGCCATCGCCGACATTGCCCGGGAGCGGGACATCTGGATCGTGTCCGACGAAATCTATCACGGCCTGGTGTATGGGGAGGAAGCGCATTCCATCCTGGAATTCACGGACAAGACGTTCGTACTCAACGGATTCTCCAAGCTCTACGCCATGACCGGCTGGCGGCTGGGCTACATGATCGCGCCCCCGGATTTCATGCGCACCCTTCGCAACCTCTGCCAGAATTTCTTCATTTCCGCCAATACCATGGCCCAATGGGGTGGGATCGCCGCACTCAAGGAGGCGGCCCCGGACGTGGAGCGCATGAAGAACACCTACAACAAACGGCGCATGTATATCCTGAAAAGACTCAAGGACATGGGACTGAGCATCAAGCACGAACCCACCGGAGCCTTCTACGTACTGGTGAACATGCGCCACCTGGCCGCGAAGTTCGACGGCAGTTCCCTGGAACTGGCCTACGACATGCTGGAAAAAGCGAAAATCGCCGTCACTCCGGGCATAGACTTCGGCCAGGGAGCCGAGGGCTACATCCGCTTTTCCTACGCCACCTCCATGGAAAACATCGCGGAAGGCATGAACCGGCTGGAAAGCTATCTGAAAACACACGCTTAAACGGCATGAATGATATATTTAAGCGGGGGGCATGATGATCATGCCCCGGCTTTTTTGTCTGCAAGACAACTCCGACTCCATCTTCTGGTTCAAACCGCCCCTGCCGGACAGGCGAACTTCACCCCGCCAACCATACTGAGCATATACCGAAATACTGGCATCTTAATTCGGGCCGCGCCCCATGGAAAGGCCGATACGCGTATACAGCCTTCCCGGACAGGGGATCTGAGGAACAGCATGACCTGAATCAGACGCGGATATCCAAGGCCCTGTAGGCCGTGCCTCCGGCACCGAACACCACGCCGCCACCGGAGAACAGGGTGTGGGCATCCATGTTGGCAGTATACCACCAGGCCATGGCCTCGGTATGAAGGGGCTGGTCCATATCCGCTGGGGTCAGTTTGGATTGGGCCGTGGAGGCCAGGCTGCCGAATTGAAGGGTCTCGCCCAATTCCCGGACACGGCCCGGATTGGCGGTAAAATAGGCATTGATCATCTCCTTGTCAGGATGATCGCCAACGACCAGGGCCGCGCCCGCAGGATCGTAAAGGAGACGAAACGGTGTGGAGGTATCCACGCCCAGCTCCCCAAGATCAGCCTCCACTTCCCGGTTCCAGTCGGACTGCAGACTCGAATGATGATCCACGACCTCGGTAAAGGAAAGCCTGTCATCGCTCCCTGACACCACTCCGGACAGCAAATCGCGAATATAGGCCCGCACCCCGGCCCCGGATTCGGGTATCTCGGCCTGACAGTTTTTTGACTGCTCGGCATTGAGGGGAAAATGCACGTCCGACTGCGACCGCTTCGGACGTTGATACGTGTACCCTTGTACAGTATGTTCAATAGGTTGAGTTGACATAGAGGCCTCCACCCCCGGCACCGGGCCGGATCATCACATACGTTCACACGTTTTTCGAAGCATGAATCATACCAGTGGATTGCCAAGCCCTGCCGAATGGGGTTATGGTAAAACTGTCAATATCTGTAATCGCGCACAGTCAAGGGGACCTTGAATGGCAAAAAAGACTTTTGAGATCAATGGAGTGGATGTTTCAAAGATAACCAACCGCAACGAATCTCGTGTGGCGAAACTGATACCGAACATACTGGAAGAATATTACGCAGATTATATTTTTGAAGACCTGGATATTCAGGACATATACGCCCTGACCCTCAACCTCATCCCGGCCGGATATGCCCAGGCCGGTTCCATCGTGCTCTCCAACAGGATTTCGGATTACGAGATCAACAAGGAAATCCGCGTTGCGGTCGAACGGGTCCTCGACAATCCCACACGCTCGGATATCTAAGCCCACTGCAAACCAAACGGCCCGCCATGATACCATGGCGGGCCGTTTTCATTTGGATTGATGCCGAAAGAAAGGCTATGCCTCGCCCTTGCTTCCGCCCTTCTTTTCCATGCCGATGACGAACATGAGCAGGGCCGGAATGACGAACACGGTGAAAACCGTGGACAGGGCCAGACCGCCGAGTACCACGGCACCCAAGCCGCGATACAGCTCCGAACCGGGACCCGGAGCCACGGCCAGGGGCAACATGCCGAAAACCGACGTGGCAGCGGACATGTAAATGGGGCGCAACCGTGTCCTGGTGGCCTCGATGATCGCTTCCTTGTGCTCCATGCCATGCTCACGGACATTGCCCAGAGACTGGTGCACGATGAGGATGGCGTTGTTCACGACCACGCCGATAAGAATGACGAATCCGAGCATGGTCAGAATGTCCAGCGGCTGCTGGGCTATGAACAGGTTCTCCAGCCACAGCCCGAGAAATCCGCCCGCACCCGCCAGGGGAACGGTAAACAGGATGATCAGCGGATAAATGAAGTTTTCAAACAACGCGGCCATGAGCAGGTACGTGATGATGAGCGCCAGGATGAAGTTCCACTTCAAGGCGTCACGGGTCACGGTCAGCTTGTCGGCAGCGCCGGAAAGCCGCACGGACACGTCTTCCATCAGGCCGGTCTGTTGCACGGCCGGGATAAGCTGCTGCTCGATGATTTCCATGGCGCTCTGCAACGGCATGTCCGTCGGAGGCGTCACCTGCAGGGTGATGGTACGTTTACGCTCCAAATGGCGAATCTCATTCACACCATAGGTGTTTTCGATACCGGCCAGCGAGGAGAGGGGCACGGCCCAACCCTTGGGTGTCGCCACCAACTGGGAATAGAGTTCCTCGGGCGTGGACACATCCTCGTTGGACGCCTTGAGAACAAGGTCGATCTTCTTCTTTCCCTCTTCCTTGAAGTCTCCGATATTCCGTCCGTCAAGCATGACGTCCAAGGCGGTACCGAGGTCCAGGGAGGTCAGCCCCACGGCCTTGACACGATCGCGATAAGGATGGAAGCGCACCTCGGGATAGAGCAGTTCCAGTGACGGAACGGGACGAATCTGGGCGCCTTGAATGGACTGCATGGTCATGCCGAACATGGTTCCGGCCACCGCCACCAACTTTTCCAGATTGTCGCCGGAAAAGTCCACGTTGATGACACGCCCCTCACCCAGTCCCTGCTCAAAGATGGACGCCTGCAACGACACGCCGAACATGCCGGGGATGGAGTTGAGAACACGCGTAAACAGCGGAATCAACGCGCGGGAGTTCTGTTCCTGGGTGGAGATGGCTCCGAACAGGTTGATGGTCGGCGCGGAAACAAAGAAAAGGTTCTCGATGCCGGGCATACCGTCCACTTCCTTCCTGAAGTGAGGCTTCACCTGATCAAAGACATTCCGGCCTATGTCGTCACGCTCTTCGAAGGACAGGCCCGGCGGGGGGATGAGGATGTTGATTATCAGGTTGCGATTGCCCTGGGGCAGGTATTCCATCTTCGGGAACAGGGACACAACCAGAAGGACAGACGCCAGGGTCATGCCGAAAATCGTAACCAGCCGGTTTTTCCAGTTGTCGATGGCCAGCCGCAGGAGAGCGGTTATGCCGTCGGACAACTTGCCGCCAAAGGCGGTCAGAGGCTTGAGCGCGGCCTTGGCAATGGACAGTCCTGCAGGCTTTCTCGGACCATCGGCAGTCTCCGGCTTTTCCTTTTTGCGCTCGGCAATTCTGTAAAACTGGTTGGCGAGCATGGGGATGACCAGCACGGACACGAACAGAGACAGGGCAATGGCGCAAGTCACGGCAATGGCGATGTCCTTGAACAACTGTCCGGCTTCCTGCTCCATGAAGACCACAGGCAGGAACACGGCCACGGTGGTCAGTGTGGAAGCGAGCACCGCTCCCCAGACCTCGCTGGTCCCGTCGTAGGCGGCATTGAACGCGGACTTGCCCATGCGGCGATGCCGGTCCACGTTTTCGAGCACCACGATGGCGTTGTCCACGAGCATGCCCACGGCAAAGGAGATGCCCGCCATGGACACGATGTTGAGCGAACGCCCTGCTGCCGCGAACATGATGAAGGCACCGATGATGGACACCGGGATGCTGACTGCCACGATGATGGTGGAACTGAAGGATTGGAGAAAGACGAACAGGACCACGATAGCCAGGATGGAACCGATGATGATGTTGTTCTTCACCAGGTCAATGGCGCCGTTGATGTAGGGCCGCTGATCATACACCCAATTGAAATGGATGCCTTTCTCAGCCAGGGGACCGGCGTTGAGCTGCTCCACCACGGCATGTACATCGTCGGTCATGGCCAGGACGTTGGTTCCAGGCTCCGGCTTGATGCCCACGACCATGCCCTTTTCGCCATTGTACTGCATGGCCACTGTGGGCTTCTCGTTGCCCCGGGAAACCGTGGCCACATCGCCCAGGGAAACACGAAATTGCCCCGACGAGGAAATGACGACGGACTTGATGTCTTCTGGCGACTTGAATTCGGCAGGAGTTCGAATGCGGTAGTCCCGGCGTCCCACGCCGAGAGTGCCTGCGGACAGGGAGATATTCTCGCTCTTCAACACGCTGATGAGTTCTGTAACCGTCAGGTTGTAGGAGGCCAGCTTGACGGGATCGACGATGATGTGCATTTCGTCTTCCCGGCCGCCGCCCACGAACAGATCCGCCACACCGTTCACGCGCTCGATGTACTGCCGGACCTCGTTTTCAAAAAAGGTCAGATAGGTGGAGATGTCCTGATGATTGTCCGGCAGAGGCTCAAGGATCAACCAGATGACCGGGGAGGTGGATGCACCGGTGGCCGAAATAATGGGCCGATCGACATCGTCCGGATACTCCGGAACCTCGTCAAGCTTGTTGGAGACGCGCAGAAGTGCCTTGTCAATCTCTGTGCCGATCTCGAACTTCAAGGTCAACTCGGACCGGCTGTCGTAGTTGGAGCTCTCCATCTGGATCAATCCGGGAATGCCCTTGAGCACTTTCTCCTGCTCCTCGACAACGTCACGCTCCATCTCGTAGGGAGTCGCTCCGGTCCAGGTGGTGGTGACGGAGATGACCGGCTCGGTCACATTCGGCGAAAGCTGGTACGGCAGGCTGAGCAGGGCCACCATGCCGAACAGGGAAACCAAGATGACCCCCACGAGCACGGCCACGGGTTTTCGTATGGCGGTTCCTATGATATCCATGGTCCCTCCCTACGGCTGCATGGGTTGTGCGGCCACAGGCTGCTGTGGCTGGAGCCGCTCATTGCCTTTGACCACCACGTCCATGCCTTCCCGGAGTTCCTTGGATTTCACTCCGGCCTCCATACCCCGGTAGCCCACGACATATATCGACATAGGCACGGCCTTGCCGTCGATGACGGCCCAGACCACCATCTGACCCCGAGATGAGATTATGGCATCTCTGGGAACGATCAGGGTCGTGCCGCCCAACCCTTCGGGCAGAACCACACGGGCTTCCATGCCTTCAGCCAGAAAACCGTCGTTGGCGACCCGGATCTTGACCGGGAAGGTTCGGGTGGCCACGTCACCCTTGGGGATGGCCGCGAAAACCTTGCCGGGTATTTCCCTACCGGCGACGTTGATCACCACTTCCAGGCCGGGCTTGACCACGCCGAAGGCCTCACGCGGGGCGTTGACCACCACGTCGAACTCGTCGTCGCGGGCGACCACGGCCACTACAGACCCGGTGGAAACCCATTCTCCGCGGAAGGCCTTTCGTTCAAGGACAACGCCGTCGTAGGGTGAACGGATGGTCTTCTTCTCACGTTCAATCTGCAACCGGTTGAGGATGGCACGGGCCGCGATCATCTTCTTTTCGGAAGACAGGGCCGCCAGCCTTTTGGAGTCATACTCACCCTCGGCCACGGTGCGGCTGTTATACAATTTGGTGGTCCGCTCGTTGTCACGCTTGGCCAGTTCGAAATCGGCCTGGGCCTGGTCCATGAGGGCACGGGCGTTGGCAATGGACCGGTCCAGGATATCCGAAGAAAGCACCACCAGGGGGTCGCCCTTCCTGACCCGCTGGCCGTCCTCCACGTTCAGTGAGACGAGCTTGCCTTCCACCTCTGCGGCCACATTGGATATTTCAGTGAAATAGACCGTGCCGATGAACTCGGTCTGCGGGGCCATGTCGCCGCTGGTCACCTTGCCGGTGACCACGGGAGACGGAGGCCGCTCTCCCGGCTTCTGGGCAAAGGCGGGCACGGCCAGGACCACCGCCGAACAAATCACCACGAGAACCTGAAACACTCTTTTCATCACTTGCTCTTCTTCATTATATTTTTCCACGGCTTGAATACGGACATACACACCGTAACCACCAAGAGGGGCACCGGCCCGGCACCCCGTATGAAATTCATATTCTGATGATACATATAGCCCGCTTTCTGCAGAACATCCATGCCCAACTCCCCGGGCACAGGCCCATCGACCGTTCTCCAAGGGCCGAGGCCAGGGACACGCCGCCCAAACCCAGGAAGGACACAGTGAACAGATGAGGCCCTTTCAGCTATTCCCGGATTGCAGCCTTGGGTTTCAGCAGGGTTCTTCCTGAGATACGCACGCCGCATCAAGGTAAGGTTGGACGATCTTCCAAAGCACCCGTTTGCAGATGGCCAGTTCTTCGGGGTTCACATGCGCCACCAGCCGATCGCGACTGCTTATGACTATGCTCAGGGTGAAATCCACAAGCTCCCGGCCCGCCTCGGTAATGTAAATAAATTTTACCCGCCGATCCTCTTTGCTGGCATTCCGCCGGACCAAGCCCTGTTTTTCCAAGGCGGTAACGAGACGACTGACTCCGGTCTTCTCCTGCAGCAACATCTCGCACAGCCGCCCCTGGGTCAACCCGTCCAAAGAATAGGTGGGCAGCAGCGCCCGCCACTGCTCCACGGTTATCTTCACACCGGCCTGCGAAAATTGGGCGGCCAGATCGTTGGTCAGAATCCTGGAGACTTTCCAGGCCAGGAATCCCATGGACTCTTTGGGGTTCAATCGTTCAAGCAGCATGGATAAAGTTGTATCTGCAACAAACCTGATCGTCAACCCATTTTGGTCCTGTCCACGGGTTGCAATAAAGGGAGTATGGCTATACTGTTCCCTTCATGGAACGATTCACTGCCGACCTCCACATCCACTCCCGTTTCTCGCGCGCCACCAGCAAGAACCTGACCATAAGGGCCCTGGCCGCATGGGGATGTCTCAAGGGCCTCAACGTACTCGGTACCGGTGATTTCACTCACCCCGAATGGCTGGCCGAAATCGAGGAGCAGCTTCAAGACAACGGCAAGGGATTGTTCACCCTGAAGGCCCCCCGTGGCCTGGAGGCGGAGATACCCGCATTCGACGGCGAGATTCCGGGCCGTACCCGGTTCATGCTCCAGACGGAGATAAGTTCCATCTACAAACGCGGCGGCAAGGTCCGCAAAGTCCACAACCTGGTCTACATGCCGACTCTGGACGCGGTGAAACGTTTCAACGAAAAGCTGTCCCAGGTGGGCAACCTGGCCTCGGACGGACGGCCAATTCTCGGTCTGGACAGCCGCGATCTCATCGACATGGTTCTGGAATGCCACCCTCAGGCCTTTCTGGTCCCGGCCCATATCTGGACACCCTGGTTCTCCCTGTTCGGCTCCAAGTCCGGCTTCGACTCCATCCGAGAATGCTTCGGCGACTATGCCGACGAAATCTTTGCCATGGAAACGGGATTGTCTTCGGACCCGGAGATGAACTGGACATGGTCTGAACTGGACCGAATCAAGCTGATCTCTAACTCCGACGCCCACTCCGGCGAAAAACTCGGCCGCGAAGCCAACCTGTTTCGGGGCGAAATTTCCTATGAAGGCATCTATCGCGCCCTGCGCGGCGAGGGACTGGGCCACAAATTCCTGGGCACAGTGGAGTTCTTCCCCGAAGAAGGCAAATACCACATGGACGGCCACCGCAAATGCGGCGTGTCCATGGATCCCCACGAGACCATTGCCCGCGACGGCATCTGTCCGGTCTGCGGCAAGCCGGTCACCGTGGGCGTATACAACCGGATACTGGAGCTGGCCGACAGGGAAGAGCCTGTACAACCGGCAGGCGCACCCAATTTCGTATCCATGATCCCCCTCAAGGAAATCCTGTCCGAAGTGGTCGGCGTGGGCCCAGGCTCCAAGAAGGTCAATGAACTCTACATGCAGCTTCTCAGCAAATTCGGCAACGAACTGGACATTCTCCAACGCGTGCCCGCCGAAGACCTGAACAAGTTTTGCTGCCACCTGGGCGAAGGTTTGTCCCGCATGCGCGATGGCCAGGTCATCCGCAAGGCCGGATATGACGGAGAATACGGCGTGATCACCGTCTTCTCGGAGAAGGAACGCGCCCAGATCAAGAACGGTGCCACCCTCATCTCCGTACCGCATCTCGAAGCGCACCCGGACGTGGGCCAAACCGCAGCCCCATGCCCGACTCTGACTCGTTGCAAGCCAGATACAACCCCGCTGAAATACAACCCGGCCCAACAGCAGGCCATCGATGCCGGTCCCGGCCCGATTCTCGTCCTGGCTGGTCCCGGCACGGGCAAGACCCAGACCCTCATGGGACGCATCGCCAGACTCATCGATGCCGGGGCCAAACCCAAACGTATCCTGGCCCTGACCTTCACCCGAAGAGCGGCCCAGGAAATGCGAGACCGGCTCAAGAACCTGCGCGGCGAAGATGCTGACATGCCCCAGGCCGGAACCCTCCACTCGTTGTGCTTCGATTACTGGAAGCACGCCTATTCCGAGACCCCCATCGTGATGCCCGAGGTCGGCGCCAAAAAACTCTTCGCCGAGGTCAACCCGGAATTCGCGGGCAAGAACCTCGACTATTACTGGAACAAGTACATCCTGGCCAGAGAGCAGCTCACAGGGCTGCCCGAGGATCTGGCCGAAGCGCACATAAACTACGGCAACCAAAAAAACCACTGGGATCTGGTGGACTACACCGACCTGCTGGAGTTCATGCTGGAACAATGCGATGCGCCCACCTTCCGTATGCCCTACACCCATGTGCTGGTGGACGAGGTTCAGGATCTCACTCCCCTGCAACTGGCTGTGATCAAAGGCATTGCGAGCAAGGACGGCGAAGGGTTGTTCTGCATAGGCGATCCGAGGCAGTCCATTTACGGATTTCGGGGGGCAGTGGAAGACGTGCAGGCCCACCTCACCCAGACCTGGCCCGCCATCGAACAAATCACTCTGACCGAGAACTACCGTTCAGGCCAAAACATCCTGGACGGCGCAGGCAACCTGTTCCCGGACGCCCCACGTCTCCATGCCCAAAGCGATATCAAGGCCACCCTGCACCTGTTCGAGGCCCCGGACGACCTGCGAGAAGCCGCTTGGATCAGCGACAAGATCAAAGGGCTTATCGGTGCCACTAGTCACTCCGTCTCGGATTTCGAAGGAAGCGGTGATCTGGCCCCCGGCGACATCGTTGTACTGGTCCGTTTCAAGGCACTCATCCCGACCATCGAAAAGGCTCTCAAGCGGGCCGGCATCCCCGTATCCACACCGGAACTGGAAGGATTCTGGCAGGAACCTCGCGTGGCAAGCATCCTCAAGGCCGCCGAACAGTTCCTCGGCATGACCCTGTCCGGCGGCGAAGACGTCATCGACGTGCCCGACCACATCCTGGCAAAAGGCCCCGTGGGGCTGGCCGCCTATTTGAACGAGACTCCGCCCTTCGATCAATTTTTCTGGGAAAGCCGCCACTTCAAGGAGTTGAAAAAAGAATTCGACAGGCGCGGCGGCTGGCAGGGTCTGGTCAACTGGGTGTCCCTCCAGACCGAACTGGAATTGGTCCGCCGGATGGCCGAAAAAGTCCAGATCATGACGCTCCACGCTGCCAAGGGACTGGAATTCGAAGCCGTGTTCATGCCGGCCTGCGAAGAAGGAATCCTGCCATTTGCGGGCATGGACCTGCTCACTGCCAAGGTGACCCTGACTCCGGGCCGGGGACAAAAATTCTACGAGGAGCGCCGCCTGATGTATGTGGGCATGACCCGCGCCAAGCGCAACCTCTACATCAGTCACGCCGCCAAACGGCTCCTCTTCGGCAAGACCCTGGCCCTGCCTCAATCACGATATCTGCGGGAAATTCCCGAAAAGCTGCTGACGAAATCCACTCTGGCCGCCAAAAAGGTCACCAAAGAGAAGCAGCTCGGACTGTTGGACTAAAGGAAAAACCGATACAATCCGCGCTCATAGGCCCAGCACACATTACGGGCCACGGCACGGGTCAGCCCGACCCGGCGCAATCGGCAAAAAACGTGCAGGGGGTTGAGCATATGCTGACAATATTCTCGAAAAGCTTTCATGTCTGTACCCTCGGACATTCCTTTGAGCATTTGAGTGCTTCATTGCAATAGCCATGCCCCACAACTATATTTCAACAAAACCCGGCGGTTCTTCTTCCGCCTCTGGCGGCGACCGGGAAAAAAGTGCGCACACCCGTCCGATATCCGTCCAAGCGGTACAGGAAAAATGGAACGTGCGATTTCCCTTTACCCTGGCCGCCCCATCCTTTGTGCTGCCTGCCGGGGCTGCGGAAAACAGTCTGTTCCTGGCGGACTATTTCCCTGAAATCGCGCTCCTTTTTTTCGAAACCGAAGCCTGTCTCGCTTACACTGAAACCGACCTGCCCGCGCATCTGGCCGACCTCGCCTGCTCCTGGAACGTGCACTTGCCTCTCGACCTGCGGTGGGAAGACGGACTGGACGCCACATGGCAGAAAATCGACGGCCTCCTGAACAAGGCGGCCTATCTTTCACCACATGCCTATGTGCTCCACCCGCCCACCCAACCGGACATGCTCGTTCCCCTGGCCGCACGGCTGCGGGACAAGGGCGTGGACCCGGCCATGTTCCTGGTGGAAAATATCGGTCAATGCAGCCTGACCCCCATATGGGAGCAGGTTGTGGAGGGCGGCTATTCCGCCTGTCTGGATATCGGGCACATCCTTGCCTATGGTCAACACGACGTGCTCGACCTGCCGGGAATATGGGAGCGGACCCGCATGCTCCACGTCTATGGGGCCGAACGGCGCATGAAACACTGGCCCCTGACCGAATTGGACGCCCAAGGCCAGGAAATTTTATGCACCATGCTCGAAAAGGTTTCAGACGTGACCGTGACTCTGGAACTCTTTGATCAAACAGAACTTTTCGATTCACTGGACTTGCTCGGCCAGTGGATTTCCCGGTGGGGGAACAATAAATGATCACCCTGGTTCTCGGCGGCAACAAATCCGGAAAATCCGACTTTGCGCTCGATTTATTGACCAAAGGAGCCGAACCGGGGTTGTTTATTGCCACAGGCAAGGCCAAAGACATGGATTTCCGAGAACAAATCCGCCGCCATCGCCAAAGTCGCACTCCCAACCTCGAAGTAATAGAAGTTTCCGAGGACTTGCCTCAAGAGCTTCAAAAGGCTAAATTGTTTTTTCCGACCCTGCTTGTGGACAGCTTGGACTACTGGCTGTTCGCCTGCCGGGAAGCCGGATGCGAGTCGGAAAAAGTCAAGGAATTCATGGCTGTTCTTGACGAATGGAACGCCACGGATTTGATATTGGTCTCATGCGAAACAGGGCTTGGCCCGCTCCCGGGGGGGAGCGCTGTCAGAGCCTTTGTACGGAGCCTCGGCGCACTCAACCAGAGTATCGCTGCGCGGGCCGACCGGGCATACCTGGTTGCAGCCGGGCTGCCGTTAACCCTGAAACAGGGATAATTTGTGGCACTTTTCCGACAGCTTGATGAACATGTCGAACACCTTCTGGAACTGTTCAAGAAGGACGACAATTGGCTTATCGTCATAAATGCCGACCCCGATGCCCTGGGATCGGCCCTTGCGCTCCGGCGCATCATGGCCCGGCGTGTGAGCACCATCGCCATCGCCCAAATCAACGAGATCAAACGACCGGACAACCTGTCCATGATCCGTTACTGCCGTATTCCAACGCAAAAACTCATTCCGAATCTGGCGGCCCAGTTCGACAAATTCGCCCTGGTGGACTCCCAACCCCACCACAACCCCGAGTTCAAGCCCTTCAACTTCTCCGTGGTCATCGACCACCACCCCATTGCCCAGGACAACCTGGTCCAGGCGGATTACGTGGACATCCGGCCCAAGTACGGCGCGGTCTGCACCATGATGACCGAATACCTCTACAATATGAAAATCCGTCCGGCCAAACTGCTGGCCACGGCTCTCATGTACGGCATCCGCTGCGACACCCGCACCTTTGAACGTGAGTTCATCGACGCGGACATGGCCGCCTTCAAATATCTCAGCAAATATGCGGACTCCAAGCTGATGAACCGCATCAGCCGCAGTGAATTCCACCTGGACTGGATGCGCTATTTTTCGCGCGCATTTTACAACCTTCGCCGCATCGGCCAAGGGTTGTTCGCCCATTGCGGCAACGTTGAGAATCCGGACATCCTGGTTATCGTGGCCGACTTCTTTACCCGCGTTCACAATGTGCCGTGGGTGGTGGTTTCCGGCACCGCGGACGAAAAACTGGTCTGCATCTTCCGCGGCGACGGCCTCCGGCGTGACATGGGCTCCCTGGCCCAAAAGACCATGAGCGGACTCGAAGCGGCTTCGGCAGGCGGCCACAAACAGGCTGCCCGCGCCGAAGTGGATCTTGAAGCCCTGAACGGCGTGGACCCTGAAATATTCATGCTCAAGCGTCTTGGCCAGGGCCGCAAGAAAACCATCCGCAGAATTTAACCCATACCATTGGAATCATGTCGTTAAAAGAACGCCTCAATCTCGATAGGGAACCCGTCTACCTCATCGACGGCACCGCCCTGCTCTACCGCGCTTTCTACGCCCGCGCCGACCTGTCGCGCTCGGACGGTTTCCCGACCAACGCCATCAACACCGTGATGCGGGTGGTCATGAACCTGCTCAAGGAAGAGCGCCCCCGGCACGTGGCCTTTCTCATGGACGGCAAGGGACCGACCTTCCGCAACGAGATGTACGACCTGTACAAGGCCAACCGCCCGTCCATGCCCGAACCGCTGGCCGAGCAGGTGGACCCGGTGCGCCGGGGCGTGGAGCTGCTGGGCATCAAGCTGCTGGTCTCCGACGGCGTGGAGGCTGACGATTGCATCTGCGCCCTTGCCGGGCACTACAAGGCTGAACGCCCTGTGGTCATCCTGGCCTCGGACAAGGACATCAAGCAATGCCTGGACACGCAGGTGGTCATGGTCAGCCAGCACGGACGCAACGAAACCATCCACACCCTGGATTCCTTTCGGGAAGCGGAAGGCATGGAGCCGGACACCTGGCCGGATTTCCAGGCCGTGATCGGCGATTCGGCGGACAACATTCCCGGCATCCCCAAGATCGGTCCGGTGACCGCACGCAAGATTTTTGCCGAGACCGGTCCCACCTTGGAAGAACTGCGCGACAACATCGACAAGTTGCCGGAAAAACTGCGCGAAAAAGTGGAACCGGAGCTGGAAAACGTGTTCATATACCGCGAGCTGACGCGCATGAAGACGGACTGCTGCGACCTGCCCGTGGACGACTTTGTGGTGCAGGAGATCGACTTTGCCGCGCTGGACGAATTTCTTGAAGAGTATGAATTGCGCAGTCTGCAACGGGTGCTGCCAAGGACGCCACTGACGGCACCGGCCCAAAATCCGAAGGCGGCTCCGGCCAAATCGTCCGCAAAGAGTGCGCCCGCCGGGGACGGGGGTATGCTCTCCCTGTTCGGCAGCGCACCAGCGCTGGAAAAGCCCGACGCCCCCCTGCCGGTGACGGACGCCGCAAGCGTGGATGATCTGCCCGGCCTGGCTGGCGAGGATGTGGGCCTGACCTATGAGGACGGCGCGTTTTTCATCGGTATGGACTCGGTCGAGTACCGATACTCCGGCCCGGCGAGCGACCTTGTCCGGGCTCTGGACAATGCCAATGTCATTGCCACACCGAGCGTGCAGGACCTGCTGCGCACCGATGCGGGCTGGGACTACATCCTGCCCGGCCAGTGGTTCGACCTCAGTCTGGCCGCGTACCTTCTGGACCCGGAGGCGCGCAATTACACCTGGCCGAGGCTCAGGCAATCCCTTTTCCAGGACGGCCGCCCGGAATTCTCCGCTGCCCGCGACCTGCACCCGCAATCCCAGGGGCTGGCGGCGCTGGCCTACATGCAGGGCATCCGCGGCCAGGTGGAAGGCGCGGACCTGACCCGGCTCATGCGCGATCTGGAACAGCCGCTCATCCCGGTGCTGGTCTCCATGGAACGGGCGGGCATCGGCATCGACCTCAACGCCTTCGAGACATTTCTCAATGATGTCAGCGGCCAGCTCAACGAATTGACCCGGACCATCATCGGGCTGGCCGGAGAGGAGTTCAACATCCGCTCCAGCCAGCAACTGGCCGTGATATTGTTCGATAGGCTCGACATCAAGGCGGGTTCCAAGACCTCCACAGGACTGCGCTCCACGGCCAACCAGGTGTTGGAAAAAATCCGCGATCTGCACCCCATTGTGGAGGCGGTGCTGGAATTCCGCATGTTGGAGAAACTGCGCTCCACCTACCTTGAGCCGCTGCCCAAACTGGTGGGCGAGGACGGCAGGCTGCACACCCATTTCAACCAATTGTCCACGGCCACGGGCCGCCTTTCAAGCTCGCAGCCCAACCTGCAGAACATCCCCATTCGCGGCGTACACGGCCCGAGGATGCGCGCCTGTTTCAACGCGGCTGAAGGAAACCTGTTGGCAGCAGCGGACTATTCGCAGATCGAACTGCGCGTCCTGGCCCATTTCTCCAAGGACCCGGCCCTGATCGACGCCTTCCTGCACAACGAGGATATCCACTCGCGCACGGCAGCCCTGCTCAATGACAAGACGGTCGAGGAAGTGACCCCGGACGAACGGCGCGGGGCCAAGACCATCAACTTCGGCCTGATCTACGGCATGGGCGTCCAGAAACTGGCCCGCGAACTGAAGATCAAACAGACCGAAGCCCAGGAATTCACGGACAAATACTTCGAGAAAATGGCGACCCTCAAGACATACTACGACTCCATCGTCAAGGACGCCGAAACCCACGGCTTCGTCACCACCCTTGCCGGACGCCGCCGCCTGCTCCCGGAACTCCACTCCAGAAACAACCAAATGGCCTCCCAGGCCAAACGCCAGGCCATCAACACGGTCATCCAGGGCTCTGCCGCCGACATCATAAAAATGGCCATGCTGGCCGCCCACAAAGACCAGGAACTCAAGTCCCTGGGCGCCAAACTCATCCTCCAGGTCCACGATGAACTGATCATCGAAGCCCCGGCCACAACCATAGAAGCCGCCGGAGCACGCCTGAAGGAAGTCATGCAAAACGTAGCCAAACTGGCCGTCCCGCTGAAGGTGGACTTAGGGGTTGGGAAGAATTGGGCTGAAGCGCATTAAATCTGTATTTGATACTTTTTCTTATAAGATTCGAAGACTAAAGGGTAATTAATGATATTCAAACGTCAAAAGATGCTACTAAGCATTCTTCTTGAGAGCAAACGATCTATTTCTTTTGATCGGCTCATGCTACTCGCAGCTATAGTTTCTTCCGAAAGCCCTATTACTCGGACAGAAATGTATGACTTTATACCATACAAGAATGGAATCACTTCACTTTTATTAACACACGACCTTGAACTCCTTGAAAGAAAAGAACTAATCACTCGGACAAAAAACACCTTTGACCACAAACTCAGCAAAAATGCCATTGGGCATGTTTATTCATTATCATTTGACGAACAACAAACTATCCAAAAAATTGTACAACAAAATCAAGACTATTCCGACATTGATTTAGTTACTCGCACAACTAAAATTTCTCCAAAATTTCAAACGCCTGTAACAAAAAACAAGACAACGAAAATCACTACAGCTGGATATGAAGGAAATACGATTGATGGTTTTTTGCTGAGATTGCTTTCCGCTGGAATTCAAACAATTATTGATGTCAGAAAAAATCCTATATCTCGAAAGTTTGGTTTTTCTAAAACGAGCATGGAAAACTCTGCTAACGCCGTCGGCATTACCTACATGCACATCCCTGAGCTAGGTATAAAAAGTGAATCAAGACAAAACCTAAACTGCAAAGATGACTACATCAAACTCTTTGACAATTACGAAAAAACAACCCTAAAAGAGACTAGTGAATATCAACAACTGGTAATTGAGCAAATTATTCAGCAGCCCTCAGTTCTAGTTTGTTTTGAACACAAGCCAACAGATTGCCATAGAGGAAGGCTGGCTAACCACCTGGCAAAACTAACAAAACTTTCAGTGACCCATCTATAATTAAAGAGGTTGAGGAGTGAAAGAGCGCAAGCATATACTGGTAACAGTCAAAACATATCCTCAGCCATCTGAAAAATATCATGAAACGGTCTGCACTGCTGGCGTCTGCAAAGATGGTTCGTTAATTCGCATATATCCGTTTCCTTTCCGCACGTTAAAAGAATTTGAACGTTTCAAAAAATATCAATGGATAGAAGTCGACGTAGAACGAAATACAGTCGATCCTAGACCGGAATCATTCAAAGCTTTCCCCAGCACCTTAAAGTTGGGCGAATTGATTTCTTCAAAAAAATGGGATCAACGCCTCCATGCAATCTTGAAGTCTAATCCGATCAGAAACACATGCGATCTTATGAATGAATATGGTAAGAATATATCGCTCTCGATCGTAAAACCAAAAAAGATTATCGATTTCATTTATGAAGAAGATTCACCAAATTGGAACCCGAAGCAAGAAAACGCAATGAAAGCTCTTTGGCTTGATCGTCCAGCGATCTCACTTGAAAAAATTCCTTGGCGTTTTAAATTCAAGTACTTATGTAATGATCCAAAATGTAAAGGCCATAGTCAAACCATTGAAGATTGGGAAGTCTTTCAACTATTCAGAAAGATGAAATATACCCATGGAGACGAAAGGATTGCATTAAACAAAGTCAGAAACCAATACTTAAATAATTTGTGCTCGCCCAAACGCGACCCTCACTTTTTCGTCGGCATGCACAATCTACACAGAGTGTGGATGATAATAGGCTTCTTCAGTCCACCTAAAAGAGATCGACAATTACAACTTCTGTAGACCGCAAACAGCCATGCCACTCCTCGCCCTTAGAAGCTGACGGAGTGGCGGAGCGGCTCTTCCGATCACGGGGGGAGCGAAGCGGACGCCTTGATCGGGGAGCGGAGCCGGTCCGATCAGCTTCTTGGGGCGGGGAGTGCGGCGGCCGCGCTGGGAAGCCGCGTTTTTTTGGTTCTTTTTTGGGGCGGCCCAGCCAAAAAAGAACCCCGCCGGGAGGGCATCAAAAAAAGTCGGAGGAGCGACAGCGACGGCTCTCTCCTCCTCCCCCGCGCCGAAGGCGCTCTCCCTGTCCCTTATACATATCTGACGCTTACGACGATACGCAGTTCGTTGCTTTATGTCGCTGCTGCTCCATTGACTAAAACAATATCGCTTCGTCTTACTTCCACACTTTTCATCACACAA
>NZ_QTZO01000024.1 GCF_004025585.1 Pseudodesulfovibrio sp. S3 | reverse complement strand
GCTGCAAGGGGAATACGCACACATCCGCGAAAAAGGACATGGAATGCCTTTGGGGCTACAAGCCCCAAACAATGCCTCTCGCGCCAAAGGCGCGCATCCCAAAACAAGAAGCCGCCCCCTGGGCGGCATCCCTTATCTCTTCAGGCCCGTTGCCCAAAGCGAAAGCCAGCCACTACGGAGTGCTCCTGCCCGAAGGGCAGAGATGCGCCAAGGCCACACCCTCTCAAGCACTAATCGGGTTGGTGTGAATTGCCGGACCGAAAAACAAACTCAGCGTATCGCCTGACTGGATGACGAATCATGACCCCATGCGTTGTGGCGCAGGACTCGCCTGAACCGACCGTACGACCAACTCGGTCAGTTCCTCCGCAAAGGCCTCATCCATGACGGCATGCCCTGTGAGCAGGCGGTACCACATGGCCCCGAAAACAATGTCCACCAACAGTTCCGGGTTGTCCCCGGGGCCGAGCTGCCCCTGCTCCGCTGCCCGGAGAAAAATCGAGTTCAGGGCAGCGCGCCGTTTGGCAACGAAGTTGTCCCGGAACCGCTGGCGGAACGCCTCATCCTTTTGGGCCTGCGCCATCAGGAACCGCAGGTGTACGCCGTTCCCGTCAACAAGGGAACGTATGGACTGCCCCAGGAATCGACGGAGCGTCGCCCGCAAAGAGTCGAAAGGGGGCACAGGAATGTCCGTCTCGGCCTGGCGCAGGAGCGTTTCCAGAACGATGTCCGCCAATGTGGGCCACCAGCGGTAGATGGTCGGCTTGCCGACTTCAGCCCGTTTTGCGATGGCCTCGATGGTCAACGCGGTCCCTTTGGTCTCATGCAGCAGGTCGTGGGTGGCGTTGAGTATTGCCTCCTGTGCCTTTTCGCTTCTGGGACGTCCGATTTTTGCCTTGGTCATGTCTTCCCTCACTCCTTAGCGGGCACATGGTGCCATGCTTGACAATTGCTGGCAAGTTTCTTTACGTTGCGTATCGTAATTTATTTACCGGTATGAATGGGTTATGAAGCAGAGAGTAACAAGGGCGAAGAGGGCCGGGATTATGGAACGGCTCAAAGGAAATGATATGAAAATGGAATCCGTGAAATTGGTCTGTTTTTCACCGACCGGGACCACCAGGGCCGTGGTTCGGGGCATTGCTGACGGACTTGGCCCGGTCGCGGTGGAATTGATCGATATTACCAGGCCGGAAGCGAGAAGGCAGCCGTTACGAACCTCGGAAAACGAACTGCTTGTCGTCGCGGTCCCCGTATATATGGGGCGGGTGCCGGCATTGTTGAATGAATGGCTGAATGCGCTTCAGGGACACGACACCCCCGCGGTCTGTGTGGTTGTCTACGGCAACCGCGCCTATGAAAATGCATTGCTCGAACTGAAGGATATCGTTTCGCGCCGAGGATGTGTTCCCATTGCCGGTGCGGCATACGTCGGGGAACACTCGTTCTCCAATTCCGAGGAGCCCACAGCACAGGGCCGCCCCGATGAAGAGGATTTGAAACATGCGGCGCGGTTCGGCCGGAGAATTCGGGAAAAGCTGGATTCCGTTTCCTCCATGGCGGAGGTCCGCGAGGTCGAGGTGCCCGGTTCCTATCCTTACGAAGGGAGGACGGAGCTGTGGAATGTCGATTTCATTCAAGTGAGTGATCAGTGTGCGCAATGCGGTCTCTGTGCAGAGCTGTGCCCTGTCGGTGCCGTTGATCCGCAAAACAGTGCGGCGATCGATCAGGTAAAATGCATCACCTGCTGCGCCTGTATAAAGAGTTGCCCGCAAGGGGCCCGATCCATGAAGCCCGGTCCGGTGAAGGACGCTGCAATCAGGCTCTTTACCTTGTATAAGGAACCGAAAAAACCGGAATTCTTTGTGTAGCCGCTTCTGCCGGTGCCGTCAGGCCGCGCTGCCTGATGTGTCCTTCCGCATCTTTCGTATCCGAAGGTTGAGGAACTCCACGAACAGCGAAAAGGCCATGGCGAAATAGATGTACCCGCGGTCGATGTGCTTGTGCATGCCCTCGGCCATGAGGAATATGCCCACCAGGAGCAGGAAGGAGAATGCGAGCATCTGCACCGTGGGGTGGGCGGACACGAACTCGGACACCGGCCCGGCAAAAAGCAGCATGACCAGCACGGCTATGACTATGGCCGCGACCATGACGGTGATGTGCTGGGCCATGCCCACGGCAGTGATGACCGAGTCCAGGGAAAAGACCATGTCGAGCAGCAGGATTTGGATGATGGCGCTGGTGTATGAGTAGTTGGCGCGCACATGGCTGCCGTCCGGGCCGGGACCTTCCAGCTTGTCGTGGATCTCATGGGTGGCCTTGGCCAGCAGGAACAGACCGCCGGTCAGCAGCACGACATCCCGTCCCGAGACAACATGGCCGAACACGGTGAACAGGGGGGCGGTCAACCCCATGATGGCCGAGATGGCGAGCAGAAGCAGGATGCGGGTGACCATGGCCAGGCCGATGCCCAGCCGCCGTGCCGTTGCTCGCGAGGCTTCCGGCAGTTTGTTGGTGACCACCACCACAAATACGATATTGTCGATGCCGAGCACGATTTCCAGCCCGGACAGGGTGATGAGCGCAATCAGATTTTCCAGGGTCCAGAGTCCTTCGAGCATGTGTATCCCTTGGTCAGAGTTGTGGCTTGGGCCACTATGGATGAACCCTATTCCAAAATCAATCGGTGGGACTACCTTCTGATCGGCAACGTGGCCGTAAAGAGGATGCCTTCGTCGGTGTTTTCGGCGCTCAATGTGCCGCCGTGCCGCATGATGGTCTTGTAGGCAATGGCCAGCCCGAGGCCCGTTCCCTGGGTGCGGGTTCCCCTGGCCCGTCTGAACGGCTCGAAGATGGCCGTCAGCTCCTCTTCGGGCAGGGGCGGGTGGCTGTTCTCGGCGGTGAGAATGGCTGTGTTGCCTTTCACCGAGATGGCTACCTTGAGCCAGCCGTTCTCCGTGGCGTGCTTGACCCCGTTTTCCAGAATGCCGTTCAGCCCGGTGAGCAGGACTTCGCCGTCGGCATGGATGACCGTGTCCTTGGGCAATTGAGCCGAGACATTCACGTTGCGGTGTTCGGCAATGGGCCGCAGTCGGTCCAGGACATGTTCGGTCAGCTCGGCCAGATCGACGGGTTCCAGGGTGAGGAGGTCTTCCTTGAGATCGAGTTTTGAGAGGGTCAGCAACCGGCCGATGAGTTTATCCAACGCCTCGATATCCTCGCGGATGGAATCCAGATGGGCGGTGCCCTTGTCACCGAATTGTTCGCGCAGCATTTCTTCGGCGATGCGGATCCGGGTGAGAGGGGTGCGCAACTCATGGGAGACGTTGGCGGTCAGTTCCCGGCTGGCGCGAATCATGCGCGACAGGGAATGTGCCATTCGGTTGATTGCCTGGCCCAATTCGGCCACTTCGTCCCGGCCCCGGATCTGGGCCCGGTGGGAGAGGTCGCCGTCGGCGATGCACAGGGCGGATCGGCGCAGCCGTTTGAGCCGCCTGGTGATGAGCCGGGAAACCGGCATGATGAGCAGGGCCACGACCGCGCAGATGGAGATCAGGCCGAGGAAGAAAGGCTTTTCGTGGTGCAGGCCTTCCATGTTCTGGTCAAGGTAGTGGATTGTTCCGGGCGGCACCCCGTCCCGGCCGCCGAAGGGAATGGTCACGTACAGGCATTTCGGGTCTTCGCCGCAAAGGATTACGTTGGCTCCGGCTTCCTGGCTCCACAGGCGCTGTTCGTCTTCTTTTTCAGGATTTTCGGGTTGGGGCGTGGGGATCGGGCCGGGAAAAGACCGGGCCAATACGGTATTGTTCTGGCCTGTTATCCACAACCGTGCCCTGTAAATATTGGCAAGCTTGTCCACCAGGGGCTGCAGCGCGCCGGTCGATCCGTGGTTGAGGAGGATGCTGTTTTCCACCGAAGATTTCACCAGGATCACTTGGGCGTGGGCCAACCGCTTGAAGCGGCCCAGAAATTCCTGGCCCTGGGTGTGCCGGAACAGACCCGCGACCAGGACCAGGGTCACCAGCATGACGCAGACGAAGCTGAGGAATATCTTGAGATACAATCGGCCGAACATCACGCGTCCCCCATGAACATGTAGCCTGTTCCCCAGACCGTGCGGATGCGTTTTTCATGTCCGGCATAGGGGGCGAGCTTGGCCCGGAGCCGGCTTATCTGCACGTCGATGGAGCGGTCAAAGGCGGCATAATCCCGGCCCCAGGCCATGGACATGAGCTGGTCCCTGGAGAGCGCCCGGCCTGTCCGGCTCATCAATGCCTGCATGAGGCGGGTCTCGGTGGTGGAAAGCTCCATCGGTTCGCCGTTTATGGTCAGGACCAGTCTGGCCGGGTCCAAGGTCATCCCTCCGGCCGAGATGGTTCCGCTGTCCTCGAACATGTCCTGGGGTTCGTTAAGCCTGCGGAACACGGCCTTGATCCGGGCCAGCAGTTCTCGCGGGTTGAAGGGCTTGGGCAGGTAGTCGTCCGCGCCCATCTCCAGCCCCACGATGCGATCTTCGTCTTCGCCCTTGGCCGTGAGCATGATCACGGGCACACGGCTGGCGCCGCGTATTTCAAGGAGGATGTCGAACCCGTCGCGGTCGGGCAGCATGACGTCGAGGATGATCAGATCGGGGTGCATGGAGTCGAGGGTATCCATGACCCGGCTGCCGTCTTCGAGAAAGTCCACGAGATAGCCGTACCCGGTCAGGTATTCGCCCAGGAGGCGGCGCAGTTTTGCATCGTCGTCGATGACCAGAAGATGTTTTTCCATGGTAATTCCTTAGCCCCCCTGTTTCGCCATGTAAAACCGGAACAGCTCCGATTTACACTTTTTTACACTTTTTCACCTCTTGATACTGCCGCGTAAAGCCTGTGCAACCATTTGTCCCTAGGGTGCAAGACGTCCACAGGAACAGATTCACCAAGGAGAACAGAATGAAGAATGGAAAATGGTTTGCGTTGATGGCGCTGGTGCTCGTGATCAGTCTGGCAACCGGAGGCTTCGCCATTTCCGGTTTCAAGAATTATATGGCCAATAACTGCGCCGGGTTTCTCAGGGAACGGGTGCTGTCCCATCTCGACTACGCCATGCAGGAACTCAAGCTGACTTCCGGCCAGCAGGCCCGGTACTCCCATGTCCGCGAACGGATTGGCGCGGGCCTGGACGGGATCAGCAGTCGGCACAAGGTCGCCCGTGACGCCGTTGTTGCGGAGATGAGCAAGGCCGATCCAAACCTCGATGCTTTGGCCGGGATGATGAAAAAGGAGGTTGCGGTCCTGTCCGAATCTGTGAACGCCGAGATCGATCTCATGGTTGAGACCTACGATATCCTGGATGCAGGTCAGCAGAAGCAGCTCGTCCAGAGGCTCAAGATGCATATGAAAGACCATGCGGAGCACAGCCATCGGTAGCTCGTGAAGCAGGCACGGCAATGCCATCTTCGTTTTTGCGGCGCTCACCGTCATGGTGGGCGCCGTTTTGCGTTCGGTTCAGGCCACGACGTACAGCCCCACCCATCCGTGCATGAAGCGGCGCACGCATTTGCCGGTCAGTCCGGCCCTGCTGAGCAGGGGAACCGCCCCTCCTTCTTCCATGTACTGCCTGAAGCAGGCGTGGTGTTCCTGTCCGGCCAGCCGTTCGATGAGGCTGATGACCTTGCCCGTGAAGAAGCCCTTTCCGGGGGCGGGCCACTGGTAGTCGGCCACGATGATCTGTCCGTCCTTGCGGACCACCCGTCTCATCTCGGTCAGGATGGCCCTGGCCGTTGCCATGGGTTTTTCGTGCAGGGCGAAGCTGATCGCTGCCGCGTCAAAGGCGTTGTCCGGCAGGGGGAGCGCAGCGGCGTCCGCCCGGAGAAACGCTGCGGTCGGACGCTTGTTTCGGGCGACCCTGAGCATGTGGGGCGAAATATCCACACCCAGGGTGGTGATGCCGGATCGGGCGGCCTGCCCGGCCAGCAGTCCGGTTCCGCAGCAAAGGTCGAGCAGGTTGTCCGGGGCATGCAGGGTCAGGATATCCACCATGGCCTTGTGGATGGGACTCAGTGCCGGCCCGATCAGGGGATCATACAGGGATGCGGTCTTTGCGTATTCCGGCATCGGATCAGTGGCCGTTGGCCTTGAGGACGTTTTGTATGCCGACCTTGCTCAGCCCGTTTTCCGACATGATGCGCTGCAATTCCCCGGAGGCGATCATTTTTTGCATCCTGCGGTCGTATATGTCCCGCAGGCGGCGCCCTTTTTCATCGGGCGAAAAAACAGGGACGATGTCCAGGCTCATGAGCGGGGCTATGCCGAAGGCGTTGGACGGGATTTTGGTCTCCTGAATGGCTTCCTTGAGCAGGGTGGCGTCGTCGATGACGAACTTGGCGTGTCCCCTGTCGAGCATGAGGATGGCCGAAGTCAGGTCATAGACGGTCTGTGGTTTGATCTCCACCGGCAACAGCCGCTGGATGTCGTACCCGTGGAGGCAGGCCACTTTTTGCCCGGTCAGGTCGTCCATGTCTTCGAAACTTTGAGTACGCACATAGGCTACGGACAGCTCGCATATGGCGATCACGGTTTTGGCTGCCACGGCTTCCCTGGGATGTTCCTTGAGGTCAAGGGTGCAGTGGATATTGCCTGCGGCCAACTCGCTGAGGACGCGCCTGTACGGGAGATCCGCGTGGACGAGCTCGTATCCTTCCGGGAGAAACACGGCCTTGAGTATTTCGGTGATCAGGCCGGTGTTTCCTTTCATCACGGCATGGCCGGACACGGGCATGCCGAAAATGCATGTGTTCGGAAGGGGCCATTCTTTGTATTGGGCGGCCTGAACGGGGCTGGCCAGGGCCAGGACGGCCAGGGCGGTTATGAAAAAATTGCAGAAGGTCATTTCAACATCATTACCATCCACTTCAGGTCAAGTCATCATCAATAGCCAAGGGAATTCGCGAAGTGGAAATTGGACGGTGAACCGCTCTGCATGTTACATTTGGGGAAAAAGAGGGAACCATATGAAGTTTTCAGGAGTCAATCTCCTTGACGAGATCGCCAAGGAAGAACTGGCCGATCTGCGGGCGGTATTCAATCGGCGGACTTTTGCCAAGGACTGCGTCATCTACCGGCCTGATGAGATCGCGGATCTGGTCTTCGTCATTGCCGAGGGAAGGGTGCGGGTTTATCTGGCCTACGAGGACAAGGAATTCACCCTGGGCATCCTCGGGCCGGGTGATCTCTACGCAACCCATGCGGGATGCCACATCCAGGCCCTGGAAGAGACTGAACTGCTGGTTACCGATGTCCGGTCCGTGAAGCGGTGCATGACGGAAGTTCCGCTGTTCACCCGGACCATGGTCCGGGTGCTCGGGCACATTCTGCAGAATTCATTTTCCATCATAGGCTCCCTGGCCTTCAAGGATATCTACAACCGCCTCATGGATTACATTCTGTCCGAAGCCCGCGATATCGGCGTGCCTGAGGACGGCGGTATGGTTCTCAACCTCAATCTGACCATTGAACAGCTTGCCAAATTGGTGGGAGCCACCCGCCAGACCGTCTCCACCCTGCTCAACGACATGGAGCGCGCGGGACTCATGGAAAAACGCGCCCGCGGGGAGTATTTCATCCCGGACGTGGGCGCGCTGGAGAAGGCGGCCGGAATTGATTCCGAATGATTATTTGAACCAGTCTTTTATCCGCTCAAACACGGTGGAGCTGACAACAAGGCTGTCGCCGTTCGAGGCAAAACTGCCCCTCCAGAACTGAGCGCGGTTATTGATTTTTTCGAGAACTTCTATCGCCTTTTTTTCCGATATGCTGATGGCGTTCGCCAACTCGGAAGCGGTGAAGTGAAAGGGTTCTTTCCCTTTTGTGTATCCTTTCCGAATGAAATCCAGAGCCGCTTTGAGATCAAAGTGTTTTACCATTGTTCCTCCTGTGCTTGTTTCATTAAAGGATATCTTTGCTTGCCGTCCTGCTTCTTTCTCATCTCTTGATTGTTTGTTGATAGCGTATGTTACTTGCAACAGTGTGTCACCATGGAAGTTGTTGGCCGGTAGTATTATTTTTTCGCATTTTCCCTCTCCATTTGTCGGCTCCCCGACATACGCTCAAGGCATGATCGTGTTACCGATACGGTTCTAATAGGGTTTATCCATTATCTGCCGGGCGGGTTGCATCTGCGTTGTCCGGCGAACCGGGATAGGAGGAAAAAATGGCAAAGGAACCAAGACCCATTGAAGAACTGACCATTTGGGACGACGCCAAGGCCATGCTGAGAAAGGCCCGCGCCGAAGGCATTGAGACCGTGTACGATCGTCTGGACCGGCAGACTCCCCATTGCAAGATGTGCGAATTGGGCACTTCCTGCCGCAACTGTACCATGGGGCCGTGCCGCGTGACCGAGAAAAAACCGCTCGGCGTGTGCGGTGCGGATGTGGATGTCATTGTGGCGCGCAATTTCGGTCGGTTCGTGACCGGTGGCGCTGCCGCACATTCCGACCACGGACGCGATCTGATCGAAGTGCTGGAGGCCATTGTCGAAGGCGAGACCTCGGACTACAAGATTACCGAAGAAGGCAAGCTCCGCACCGTGGCCGGGGAGATCGGGATCGAGACCGACGGCCGTTCGACCATGGATGTGGCCAGGGACGTCATGGAAATGCTTTTCGCCAACTTCGGCTCGCGCAGGAAGGAGGTTTCCTTCCTGGCCCGCGTACCGCAGGTCCGAAAGGACAAATGGGCCAAGCTGGGCATGACTCCGCGCGGCGTGGACCGGGAGATCGCCGAGATGATGCACCGCACCCACATGGGCTGCGACAACGATGCGCCCAACACCTTGATTCACGCGGCCCGCATGGCCCTGGGTGACGGCTGGGGCGGCTCCATGATCGGCACCGAGTTGTCCGATATCATCTTCGGCACCCCCACGCCCAAGATGTCCAGGGCCAACCTCGGCGTCATCAAAAAGGATCAGGTCAACCTTTTGGTGCACGGCCATAGTCCCGTGGTTTCCGAAATGATCCTGGCCGCAGCCCGCGACCCGGAACTGGTCGCCCGCGCCAGGGCGCTGGGTGCGACCGGCATCAACGTGGCCGGATTGTGCTGTACCGGCAACGAGTTGCTCATGCGTCAGGGCATCCCCATGGCGGGCAACCATCTCATGACCGAGTTGGCCATAATTACCGGGGCTGTTGAGGCCATTGTGGTCGACTACCAGTGCATCATGCCCAGCCTCGTGCAGATATCGGGCTGCTACCACACCAAATTCATCGACACGGCCAACAAGGCACGGTTCACCGGAGCTATCCATATGGACTTCACGCCGCACACGGCCCGGGCCCAGGCCAGGGAGATCGTGTCCATCGCCGTGGAAGCCTTTGCCCAGCGCGATCCCGGCCGCGTGGAAATTCCGTGCGAACCCATCGACATCATGACCGGCTTCTCCAACGAGGCTGTCATCGCTGCCCTCGGCGGCTCCCTTGATCCGTTGGTCCAGGCCATCGCCAGCGGCGATATCCGGGGCGCGGTAGGCATCGTGGGCTGCAACAACCCCAAGATAAAGCACGACTCCATGAACGTGAAGCTCGCCGAAGAGCTGATCAGGAAGGATATCCTCGTCCTGGTCACCGGCTGTGTGACCACAGCTGTAGGCAAGGCCGGATTGCTCGTGCCGGATGCCATTGAAAAGGCCGGTCCCGGTCTCAAGAAGGTCTGCGGCTCATTGGGTATCCCACCGGTCCTGCACTACGGCTCCTGTGTGGACAACGCCCGCATCCTGCAATTGTGCGCGGCCCTGGCCAACGCCCTGAACGTGGACATCTCCGACCTGCCCGTGGGTGCATCCTCGCCCGAATGGTATTCGGAAAAGGCCGCAGCCATCGGCCTCTATGCCGTGGCCTCGGGCATCTACACCCACCTCGGACACCCGCCGAACATCCTTGGTTCCAAGACCGTCACCAACCTCGCTGTCTCCGGACTCGAAGACCTGGTCGGCGCAACCTTCTTCATCGAAGGCGACATGGTCAAGGCGGCCAACATGTTCGACGAACGCATCAAAACCAAACGCAAGGCCCTGGGCCTGAGCGAATAGGAATGCCTTCGGCGACCAGAGGGGGAACCTTTCGAGAAAGGTTCCCTCCTCTGGACTCCCCCTCCAAAGCTTTTAGGCGCGCCTTCGGCGGGGTTGGAGGTGGAGGGAAGGCGTTCCATGGCTTATGAACTGAAGAGGTTTGTTGCGTTCGCAGAGTCCCGCGAAGCGCAACAAAAAGTTTTGAAAAAGAGAGGGATGGGGGTCCGGGGGAAGGGGGAGAAAAAACTTTTTCAAAAGTTTGTTTTCTCCCTTCCCCCGGCCGCCGGAGGCAATCCATGAAGATAGCGTTTGCAGGTAAGGGTGGTGTCGGGAAGACGTCCTTGTGTGCCTGGGTGGGTGACTGGCTGGCCCGCAACGGCAGGAATGTCTGGCTGGTGGATGCGGACACGGCGTTGTCGCTGGGACAGGCGTCCGGGTTGTCCCCTGACCTGTTGCCAAGGCCGCTCATCCAGCGCGGGGATCTGGTGCGCGAACGCATCCATGCGGGCGGTTTTCTGAATCTCAATCCCGATGTGGGCGATCTGCCCGAGGAGCTGGCCGTGGACCTGCCGCTCGGCGGGCCGGTTGCGGACGGGGTGACGCCTGGCCGCAAGAGGCTGCTGGTCATGGGCGCGGTCACCAATGCGGGCGGCGGGTGCGCCTGTGACGCCAACGCGCTTTTGAAGGCATTGCTGGCCCATGTGGTCATGGACCGGGATGAATGGGTGCTGGTGGATCTGGAGGCGGGCGTGGAGCATCTCGGTCGCGGTACCGTGGCCCATGTGGACGGGCTGGTGGTGGTCTCGGAGCCGAGCATGCGCAGCCTGCAGACCGGGGCCGAGGTAGGCCGCATGGCCCTGGATCTGGGGCTTGGCAATCAGGCCCTTGTCCTCAATAGGCACTCCGGCGGCGAACTGCCCGTGTTGGACGGATTGCCGGAATGGACGCTGTCCATTCCGCCACTGGCAGGATTGGCCGAGCGCCAGATGACGGATGCGTCCGTGCTGGACCTGCCCGAGCGAGACCTGTTGGACCGGTTGGTGACAACCCTGCTCTCCCGGCTTGGTTTTTAGCAACGCACAGGTCTTTTAGTGGTTTTCTCTGAAGTCGTGGCCTTCTTTCGGGTTTTCTGTCTTTTCCATGGCGCGGGATAAGGCGGTCTTCAGCTTGTGCGCAGGAATTTGGTTCTGCACTCCATGCAATTTTCACCTCCCGGCTGACCCGGATATCGGTTACGGCATCGGCAGAGTTCTGGCCAGCGGCTCAGTCTCTGGAGCGGTTTCGTGTCCCGATATATTCCCTCCACCTTGCCCCTTCGTTTTTTCCGCATCAGAGAATTCTGCGACCCGTTGGACGGATCTGTGGTGTCAATTCCTATTCCCAGGATTATAATATCCATCTTGATGGATATATAGTTTATAGTATGAAGCCATGGACATAATGCTGTTGATAAAGCAAATCCGGCCTCGGGTTGTTTATATGTTTGTCCGCAATTATGGGGGGGGGAATTATGGGATGGAAGGACTGTAAACTCTATTTGAAATTTGCCATGGGTTTCGGCTCGATACTATTGCTTTTGGTGGGCCTTGCCCTGTGGGCCATCATCGGCATTGAGGGCATTGTCTCCAATGCCGATGAAGTCATTGCCGGCAACAAGTTGCGCGGCAACTTCACCCAGAAAGTGGTGGACCACCTCAAATGGGCTGAGAAGGTCAATGAGCTGCTGACCAATTCCCAGGTGCATGAGTTGCATGTTGAGACTGATCCGCACAAGTGCGCCTTTGGCAAGTGGTATTACAGCGATGCCAGGACCAGTGCCGAGAAGTTGGTGCCATCCATAAAACCCATGATGGCCGAGATCGAGGCGTACCATAACGCCCTGCATCATTCTGCCATTGAGATCGTCGAGAAGTATGCCCCGGCCGATGTGGCGCTCGGCTCCTTTTTACGCGACAAGAAACTCGACCACCTCAAGTGGTTGGGTGTCATCAAGGATAAGCTCCTCGATCCCTATGCTGCGACCACGGGGGTGGAGTCCGATGCTCACAAATGCCAGTTGGGCCTCTGGCTCTATTCCGAGGATACAAAGAGGCAAATGGAGGCCGATCCGGAATTTGCTGCCTTGCTCCAGAAGCTGTACGAGCCGCATGAGTCTTTGCATGAATCCGTCACGGAGATAGACCGACTGCTTCAGGCCGGCAACCGTGATGAAGCCAGGGAATGGTTCAAGGACGTTACCACTGATTTGGCCGGAGAAACCCTGATTGCCATCGACAGTGTCCTGGCGCTCAACGACGCACGCCTGGAGGGTTTTGACCAGGCCAGGGATATCTATGCTCATAAAACCGTGCCTGCCCTTGAACGGGTTCAGGGTTTTCTCAACAAAAGCAATGAGCTTATTTCCAGCAATATCATGACCGACCAGGCGATGCTTGCGGCGGCGGACCAAACCGGAGCCGGTGTGATGATTTTTAGCGGAGTGGCGATCCTCGTCGGAATTATCCTGGCCTGGATCATTGCCCGTGGCATCATAGGTCCGCTCCACAAGGGGATGGATTTCGCTCAGACCGTTTCCACCGGGGATCTCACGGCCTCCGTCGATCTGGATCAGAATGACGAAGTGGGCCAGCTTGCCGCCTCGCTGAGCACCATGGCTGACAGGCTCAACGGCGTAGTTGCCGATGTCAATTCCGCCACGGACAGTGTGTCGGCGGGCAGCGAGGAATTGTCGGCATCGGCCCAGTCGTTGTCCCAGTCAGTGGTGGAGCAGGCAGCCGCCCTTGAACAGATTTCCGCTTCCATCGAGGAACTGAGTGCCGGGGTTCGCAGCAATGCCCATAGTGCCAAGGAGACCGAATCCATAGCGACCAAGGCGGCTGAAGGGGCCAAGAACAGCGGTTCGGCGATGGACGAGGCCATGGACGCCCTCAAGTCCATTGCGGAACGCATCACCGTCATTCAGGAAATTGCCCGCCAGACCAACCTGTTGGCCCTGAATGCGGCCATTGAAGCGGCCCGGGCAGGAGAACATGGCAAGGGGTTTGCCGTGGTCGCCTCCGAGGTCCGCCAACTGGCGGAGCGCAGCGGCAAGGCCGCCGAGGAGATAGGCGGCCTTTCCGAGTCATCCATGGGTGTGGCCGACAGGGCCGGCACCATGCTGGCGGAACTGGTCCCCCAGATCGGTCGTACAGCGGAGCTGGTGCAGGAGATCGCTTCCAGTTCCGTGGAGCAGGATAAGAGCGTCAATGAGATCAGCGCTGCCATGACACAACTGGACTCCGTGGTGCAGGGCAATGCTTCGGCTTCCGAAGAGATGGCCGCCACCTCTGAAGAGTTGTCCTCTCAGGCCCAGATGTTGGCCCAGGCAATGACCTTCTTCAAGGTGGGCTCCAACGGTAGCGGATCGTCAAAGCGCCGGACCGCTGTTGTGGCCAGCCGCCCCGCCATGCGTTCCCTTCCTGCTGCTCCGCAGCGTGTGCACAAGACTCCGGCAGCAGGCCTTGAAATGAACATGGACGACGAACTCGAAAGCTTTTAGCCGGTAGGACAATAAAGGCAGAGGCCGCGTTCCCTTTTCGGGGGGGACGTGGCCTTTTTGAGTTTGTTGTCTGACCGTTGGCGGTCGGGTGCGCGTGGCCTGAGGGCGCCTCAAAGGCGGCGTATGAATTCCAGGGTCAGCCCGGCAAGGGAAGGAAGACGGACGTCAGCCCCGGCGAGATCCTGGTCCGGTGAATTCGGATTCTCGAAACCGACGGCTTTCATTCCCGCCCGTCTGGCGGCAAGTACGCCGTTGGTGGAGTCTTCGATGACCACGCAGTGCTTCGGGTCGACTCCCAACCTGGATGCGGCCAGGAGGAATATATCCGGCGCGGGTTTGGCCGCAGTGACGTTGTCGCCGCCCACAAAGGTGGTGAAGGTCTGGTCCAGCCCCACGGCCTTCAGGGTTGCGGTGATGACGTCCGTGGTATTGGACGAAGCCAGGGCAAAAGGAACACCTTGCGCGTCGAGTTCTTTCAGCAGTTCCGGAATTCCCGGAATGGGCCGGAGCCCCTTGGCGTTGCCGAGGAACGTCTTGTAATGTTCCATCTTCGCGTCCGAGAGTTCCTGCGGGGTCCCGCTCAAGGAATAGCGCTCCTTCATGATTCGCCACTGGCTCACGCTGGAAGTCCCAATGAGCTTCGGGTATTCTTCGGGAGGGAATGTGAATCCGAGTTCCAGGGCGAATTCTATGAAGATTTTTTCATGAATGGGTTCGGAGTCGAAGATGACCCCGTCCATGTCGAAGAGTATGGCGATGTTCATTATGGCAGCAATTCCGTGGTCCCTTCGGGTTTCCCGTTCTCGGGTATGATGATGACTTCATCGGGCCGCACGCGGACATGGACCAGTTCGTTGGTTTGGAAAACGCCTGCGTAGGCGGGTGCCCGTGTGAACAGGGTGCCGCACGGGGTGTCGATGGTATATTCGATGACCGGTCCCATGTAGGCGCTCTGCTTTATCACGCCGGACAGGGCGCCTGGGGCGGCTTCGGATCGGGGGACAACCTCGATGACTTCGGGTCTTAGGGAGAGATCGACAGGCCCGTCAGGGTGGTCGGTCTTTTCGTTGCAGGGCAGTTCTATGGTGGCGTCTCCGAAGGTGATGACCTTGCAGTCGCCCTTGTTCGTCAGGGTGCCCTTCACCACGTTGGACTCGCCGATGAAGTTGGCTACGAAGGCGGTTTTCGGATTGTGGTAGAGGGCCCGGGGTTCGCCCTGTTGTTCTATCTTGCCGTTGCGCATGATGATGATCTCGTCGGAGACGGCCAGGGCTTCCGCCTGATCGTGGGTGACGTAAATGGAGGTGATGCCGGATGCCTGCTGCAACCGGCGGATGTCGTCTCTCATGCTGCGCCGCAGCTTGGAGTCGATGTTGCTCAGGGGCTCGTCGAAGAGCAACACCTTGGGGCGCAGGATCATGGCTCTTGCTACAGCCACGCGCTGTTGCTGACCGCCCGACAATTCGTTGGGGTACCGGCTCTGGTATCCGTCCATGTCCACCATCTGGAGCACTTCCCGAACCCTTTCCCGGATTTCGTCGGCCGGTCTTTTGAGGATGCCGAGGCCGTAGCCCACGTTCTGTTCCACGGTCATGTGCGGGAACAGGGCATAGGATTGGAAGACCATGCCAACGTCCCGGCGGGTGGCCGAGAGATCGGTCACGTTCTCGTCACCGAACCAGATTTCGCCGGAGGTGGCCGGCTCCAGACCGGAAACCAGGCGCAACAGAGTGGTTTTGCCGCAGCCTGAGGGGCCGAGCAGGGTGGTCAGGGTACCGGGCGCGAACTCGATGTCGATGTCGTCCACTGCCCGGACTTTGCCGAAGTGCTTGGACACGTGCTTCAGCAGGAGTTTTATGGATGTGTCTTTCATTTCAGCCTCGTGTTGTTTCTACCTGTCGATCAGTCTTGGAGCGGCCGGTAAAGGCCTGCACGAGCAGGGTGAATATGAGCATGGTCAGGATGAGGACGGAGCCGTATGCGACAGCCACGCCGGTTTCCCCGCTCTCCACCCTGGAGAGGATGTAGGTCGTGGCCACGTCGGTCCCGGCCGTGGCCAGGAAGATCACGGCTGATACCGTGGTCATGGCCCGGATGAAGCTGTAGGCCATGGACGAGACTATGGTCGATTTGAGCAGGGGCAGCAACACGGACCGGATGGTCTTGAAGGTGCCTGCCCGTTGCAGGAGCGACGCCTCCTCCAGGTTGGTGGATATCTGGCTCAACGCGGACATGCCGCCCCGGATGCCCACGGGCATGGCCCGGATGGCCATGGTGATGATCAGGATGGCCGCTGTGCCTGTCAGCTCCAGCGGAGGGGTGTTGAAGGCGAGGATGTAGGCCACGCCGATGACCGTGCCGGGAATGGCGAAGATCAGCACCGTGCCGAAATCGATGACGCCGCGTCCGAGGAAGTTCCGCCTGATCAGGATGTAGGCGATGAGTATGCCTGCCAGGGTGGTCAGGGGAGCCGCCACCATGGAGAACGAGATGGAGTGGAAGAAGGAGGGCCAGGCGCCTGAAGATAACCCGTTGAGCCACAACTCGGTGTGGTGCTTGAGGGTCAGGGTGTAGTCGGCCCCCCATTGCTTCACGAATCCGCCGAGGAATATGGAACAATACAGGACGCCCACCAAGCCGAGCCAGATGGAGATGAACCAGGTCATCGCCTTTTGCACACCGGTCGGCAGTGGGGTCACGTTGCCCGAGGTTTCCACGCCCGTGACCGTGACATAGGATTTTTTGCCCACCCATTTCTTCTGGATGAGGAAGACCGACAGCGACAGGAGCAGCAGTATGAGCCCCAGCGCGGCCGCCTTGGTGAAATCGAGCTGCGCCCCGGCGATGGAGAAGTATATCTCCGTGGACAGGACGTCATATTCGCCGCCCAGCACCAGCGGGTTGCCGAAGTCGGCCGCCGACGAGATCATGCCGAGCAGGAAGGCGTTGGCAATGGCCGGACGGAGCAGGGGGAGGGTGACGTTCCACAGCGTTTTCCAGCGGCTGGCCCGCATGGTCAGGGAGGCTTCTTCCATGGCCGGGTTGATGGAGGACAGCATCCCCGAGATGACCATATAGCTCACCGGAGTCAGGGAGAGTACCTGCGCCAGGAAGATGCCGGTGAAGCCATAGATGTACCCGGACCGCTCGAAGAGTCCGGCTGCCCCTTCCGGCGTGAAAATACCGTGGGAGCCGAAAAGCATCATCAGGCCGTCGTTGACCATTCCGGCGCGGCCGAAGAGCAGGATCAGGGACATGCCGACCACGAAGGGCGGCGTGATGATAGGCAGGATGTAGAAGACGCGGATCAGGTAGCGCAGTCGTGTGGTGGCGCGTACGGCATACAGGGCGAAGATCAGGCCGCATATGGTGGTTGCCGCGCCCACGGTAAAGGCCAGCCTGAGGGTGTTCCAGACGACCCTGCCGATGCCGAACGAGGTGACGATCCTGAAAAATTGGAGTGGCGCGATTCCGCCGGACTCGTCGAAGATCAATCGGTTGAAGATCTCCCAGACCGGGAAAAAGATGAAGGCCGCCACCATGAAGACCACGAAGATCACGGCCCCGGCAATGAAGGTGTCGCCGCGCTGGAATCCCAGCTCGGAAACGCCGATCGCGCCCAGGGCCGCCAGGCACATGATGACCACGCCTGCGCCCAGTCCCAGTGCGGTGCTGGTGGAGATGAACGCGTACAGGATGCCGAGGATGCCCACGGACGCGGCCAGGGTGAAGAACCATCCGCGTGCCTTGCCCGGAAGGCGGATGAAGGCAAAGGGCAGGATCAGGCCCAAATATACGGGGACGGCAAGGGAGATGTCGCTGTACTTCCACCCCAGGGCGTCGATAAGCTCATCCAGAGTGGAGTCCGTGAGCCCGTAATCCAGGGCGACCCAGGGCAACAGCCAGTATGCCAGGAAGGCAAAGGCCACCCAGGAGAGGATGACCCAAGGGCCAACCTCTCCCGGAGCGGTTTGTTTGTTGAGTGCCATGTGTTGGATACTTTATGCCGGGACTAGCGTTCCAGCGGCTTGATTTCCATGACCCAGCGGTCGATCAGGTGGGCGCGCATTTCTTCGGAGCCGTACTTGACGAAATCGTAGTCGATGAGCTTGACTTCATCCAGGCGGATGGCTTCGGGCGGCACATTGGCGTTTATGTTGGTGGGAACCTGGAACATCTTTACGCGCTGGGGCACTTCCTGGCCTTCGGCACTGAGCATGAAGTCCACGAATTTCTTGGCGTTCTCAAGGTTGCGGCAGCCCTTGATGATGGACAGGCCGCCGATCTCGTAGCCGGTGCCTTCGGCTGGCACGACCAGTTCCAGGGGAAAGCCTTCAGCCTTCTGGAGGGCGTGGTCATGCAGGAAGCCGATGCCGATCATGGTTTCGCCGCGGGCCGCGGCCTTGCCCGGAGCGGAGCCGGACTTGGTGTACTGGTTGACGTTCTGGTGCAGCTTGGTCAGGTATTCGAAGGCAGCGTCTTCACCCTTGAGCTGGACCATGGTGGCCAGGACGGTGTAGGCGGTGCCGGAGCTTTGCGGGCTGGCCATCTGGATCGTGCCCTTGTACTCGGGCTTGGTCAGGTCTTCCCAGGAGCGGGGCATGGGCAGTCCTTTTTCCTTGAGCACGTCGGTGTTCACGGAATAGCCGAGCACCCCGGCATAGACGCCGGTGGAATGGTACATCTTGCTGGTGGCCGGATTCTGGAATTCGGGGCCGATTTCAGCCAGCATGGGGGATTCGTAGGATTCCAGCAGCCCGTTGACACCGGCCTGGGAATGGGGATCAAGGGTGCCGGCATACCAGACATCGCCCTTGGGGCTGTCCTTCTCGGCCAGGATCTTGGCATAGGTGGAGCCGGACCCGGCACGGGTCATCTGCACCTTGACGTCGAATTTTTTGGCGAATTCATCAGCCACGGCCTGACAGGCGAAAGGCTCGTTGGAACAATAGATGACCAGGCGTCCTCCGGCAAAACTGGTGGCAGTCATGCCCATCACGAAAACGATCATGAGTAACATTGTAAACCGCTTCATGCTTGTCTCCTCAAAAGTTAATAAATGCAGTTGTTTTTTCTGTAAAATGATTCTGGATCGTGTCGTGGAAACAAAACACGACTGTCACATAAGTGTAACAAATGGAGTGAATTGCGGCAACCAGTTTTGTAGAAAGTATCGGGACACTTGAGGTGGATGCCTGGAGTGGCGGCAGACGTCAGGTCGGATTGTCGATTCCGTATTGGCCCTCGGGCAAAGGGCTTGCGTAAGTGCTACAAACTTGCGTACCCTTATGGTCGTTTCAGCTTATTCTGTGGAGGTTGGATGCCCATAACCAAGTTCGCCATACCTGAAGTTATCTTCGGCGAAGGCAGTATCAAATATCTCGCCCCCTGTGCTCGCCGCTTGGGGGCAAAGCGCATTTTACTGGTCAGCGACCCCGGTGTTGAAGAGGCGGGTTGGGTCGAGGTGGTCATGGATATGCTCAAGCGGGACGCCCTCGAGTGCGTCTACTTCAGCGAAGTGAGTTCAAACCCCCGCGACTGGCAGGTTCACAAGGGTGCAGAATTGTACGGCGAGACCGGCGCGGATGTCATTGTCGGACTTGGCGGGGGAAGCCCGATCGACGCGGCCAAGGGAATTTCCACCATCGTCGGCAACGGTGGGAGGATCAGCGACTATGAAGGCGCCAACAAGATCATGCGGCCCCTTCCTCCAATGATATTTATCCCTTCCACTGCAGGAAGCGGGTCGGATGTTTCCCAGTTCTGCATCATCACCGACATGGAACGGCAGGTGAAGATATCCATCATCAGCCGCTCGCTGGTGCCCAACCTGTCCATCATCGATCCCAATCTGTTGGCGACCAAAAGCCGTGAACTGATCGTTGCCTCGGCCATCGACGCCCTGGCCCATGCCGTGGAATCCTATGTCTCCCGACTGGCGTCCCCATTTTCCGAACCTCAGTCCATGCAGGCCATCCGGCTGTTCATGGACAACATCCATGAAGCCGTGAATTCCCGTTCTCCCGAGGCCCTGAAGAATCTGAGCATTGCCAGCACTGCGGCGGGCATGGCCTTCAGCAACGCGGGCCTGGGCATCGCCCATTCCCTGGCCCATTCCATCGGTGGACGGTTCGACGTGCTGCACGGCCTGGTACACCCTGTCCTGCTCCCCACGGTTATGCGTTTCAATCTCCCCTCAAAGCTTGAAAAGTTGGCCCGTGTCGGTTTTGAACTGACCGGCGTTCGGTACAAGTCCGACGAGATGCAGGCCCTGAAGGGGATAGAACATCTGGAGAAACTGTTCGAGGATTTGGAGGCGACCCGACGCCTGCGTGACCTTCTTCCCGATAACGGTGAGCTTGAGCGGCTCTGTCGCAAGGCCCTGCCGGACGCCTGCACACTGACCAATCCCCGAGAAGCGGATTGTGGTGACCTTATGAAAATATGCGAGGCGGCATGGTGAACAAATCGAGTACGGCCCTTGAGAATCTCATGGGCATTGAGCACAGCAAGCTCAATTTCTTTCAGGAATTGCGTCATAGTATCGAAGAACTGACAGTCAGCAACCAGGAGTCCGAGGGCCAGCGGCGCGAGATTGCGGCCATCCTCGACGGCATCACCGATGTCATGATGGTTCTTTCCGAGGACCTGCGGATACTGTCTGTGAATCATGTCTTTCTGGAGCTCTTCCCAGACATCGACCCCATCGGCCGCTATTGCTATGAAATTTTCAGGAATACCAATTTCCCGTGCAGCGAGTGTCCTGCCTTTCGCTCCTTGAGTCTTGATATTGTATGCAGGGAAACGGCTATCTTCCGCATAGACGGCCGCAACATGCAGTTCCAGATGGTTGCCTCGCCCCTGAAGAATCCGTACCTGCCCGAGCACCGGGTGTTGATTTTCAAGCGGGACGTGACCATGGAAAAGGAGTACCAGGCCAAATTCTATCAGGCCGAAAAAATGGCGACCATGGGAATGCTGGCGGCGGGCGTGGCCCACGAGGTCAACAACCCGCTGACCGCTGTGGCCGGATTTGCCGAAGGCATCAAGCGCCGTTTGCCCAGGCTTGAGGGCAAGGTGGGTGACGAACTTTTCGAGGATTTCAAGGAATACACGGATACGATCCTCAAGGAATGCGACCGCTGTCAGACCATCGTTCAGACCCTGTTGACCTTCAGCCGCCCGGTTGTTTCGGACTTCATGCCGGTCAGCCTCAACCGTGTGGTGAACGATACCATCCGCATCTTGCAACACCATTTCAAGAAACATCCGCGTCTGCGGGTATCCGTTTCCCTGGCCGAAGTGTTGCCCATGATCTACGGCGACGAGGCTCAGTTGAAGCAGGTGGCCCTGAATCTCCTGACCAATGCCGTGGACGCCATTGGTGAGAAGGGGGAACTGTGCGTGGCGACCACGCTCTTCGAGGGCGGGGTGCGAATGGTGGTCAGCGATACCGGATGCGGCATTCCCGAGAAGAATCTGGACAAACTTTTTGACCCGTTCTTTACGACCAAGCCGGTAGGCAAGGGCATTGGTATCGGGTTGGCGACCTGCTATCACATAGTCCGGGATCACGGCGGGGAAATCACGGTTAACAGCGACCTGGGGGTGGGGACGTGCTTCGCTGTCACTCTTCCCCTGAGGCAGAGGGATCATAATGAGTAATTCGTATAGGGTGCTGGTGATCGATGACGAGGAGTCCATCCTCAAATTGCTTCACCGCGAATTGTCCACCCCGGACCGCATCGTGGATACGGCCCCCACCGCAGCCGCAGGGAGGGAAATGCTCAAAAAGGCCCGGTACGATGTGGTGGTTTCCGACATCCGCCTGCCCGACGGCGACGGCCTGGACATGCTGGTGCAGTTCAAGGAAATGTATCCCGACATCGAGGTGGTGCTGATTACCGGCCACGGCAACATCGACAATGCGGTCGAGGCCATGCGCATCGGGGCGTATGACTATGTGACCAAGCCTTTTCATCTCGACAGGGTCGAACTGGTTATCGAACGGGCCTATCAGCGGGTATGCCTTGAGCGGGAGAACCGAAGCTTCAGGCATTCCAAGGAAACCGTGCCGTCCTCGAAATTGATCGGCAACTCCGAATCCATCAAGCAGATCAGGTATCTCATGGGACGCGTGGCCCCCACCGATGTGGCCGTGTTGATCACCGGCGAGAGCGGCGTGGGAAAGGATGTGGTGGCCTGCGGCATCCAGGCCCAAAGCGCCCGTGCGGAGAAACCGTTCATCATCAAGAACTGTGCGACGCTCCAGAAGGAGCTCATGCGCAGTGAGCTATTCGGGCACACGCGCGGTTCGTTTACCGGAGCCACGGACAGCCGGGAAGGGCTGATGACTTTTGCCGACACCGGGACGCTGTTTCTGGATGAGATAGGAGAGCTGCCCCTTGAGGTGCAGGGGGCGCTGTTGCGCGTGCTGGAGGCCAAGACCTATCGGCGGATGGGGGAAGAGAATGCGCGGCAGGTGGATATCCGCTTCCTGTTCGCCACCAGCCGGAACCTGGCTGAAGAGGTCGAGGCCGGACGGTTCAACGAGGCCCTGTATCATCGGATCAATGTTTTCAACATACCCGTGGCCCCGCTTTGTCAGCGCAAGGAAGACATCCCCCTGTTGATCGAGCATTTTCTCGGGCGCATGAGTCTGACCATGCGCAAACAGCGCCAGACCATCACCGACAAGGCCGTCCAGTGCCTGATGCACTACGATTGGCCTGGCAATATCCGCGAACTGCGCAATGTGCTGGAGCGAAGCATCATTCTGTCTGAGAGCGGGGTGATTACCAATCAGGCTTTGCCCCGCGAGTTGGTGGAGCATGCTGAAAGTCAGGGTGCGGAACACGTTTTTTCCCTTGAGCAGTCGGAGCGCCAGAATATCCAGAGGGCCTTGCAGTTTTTTGATGGCAACCGGCAACAGGCGGCCAAGGCCTTGGGCATCGGTCGAAAAACCCTGTATCGGAAAATCGAGAAATTCGGATTGGCCTAGGGGCTCAATTTAGAAAAATTCGTTTATGGCCGTCCGTAACAAACCGTTTTAAAAGCGGTTTTTTGTTTTTTGTAGGACGTTGGAAATATTGACCCAACAGGCACGACAAAGTGTATCAAAATGATACAGCTCTTAACATGCTAAATTAATTCTACTTAATCCAAACGTGGTGGAAGTGGCGGTCTCTTGTGACCCCGGGTCGTTTCTGTTGGACTCAGTGCGGAAATCGAGAAATATCGATAACCATCTTGAATCTTACACTAAAAAATGTTGGCCCGATCCTTGCTCAAGGTATGCGACGTCACGACATGGCAAGCACTTGTCCCTAGATCAGTCACCTTAAACGTAAGGATGGAACATTATGGCAGTACGTGAACAAGTTAATGGCTTTTTTATTCCCAGCGTGACCCTTATCGGAATTGGGGCCCACAAGGAAATTCCGGCCAAGATCAAGGCTCTCGGCAGCAAGAAACCCTTGCTCGTTACCGACAAGGGCATCACTGCCTGCGGTATCACCCAGCAGATCGTCGACCTGCTCAAGAGCAGCAAGATGGATTGCGTCGTCTACGATGAGACGATTCCCAATCCCACTGACAAGAACGTCGCGGCCGGTGTGAAAGTCTACAAGGACAACAAATGTGACTCCCTGATCACCCTTGGTGGCGGCAGCTCCCATGACTGCGGAAAAGGCATCGGCCTGGTCGTGGCCAACGGCGGCAAGATTCATGATTTCGAAGGCGTCGACAAATCCACCAAGCCCATGCCCCCTTACATCGCAGTGAACACCACCGCTGGCACGGCTTCCGAAATGACCCGCTTCTGCATCATCACCGACACCTCCCGCAAGGTCAAAATGGCCATCGTCGATTGGCGCGTGACCCCGACCATCGCCCTGGACGACCCCCTGTTGATGATGGGTATGCCGCCGTCCCTGACCGCAGCTACCGGCATGGACGCCCTGACCCACGCCGTCGAGGCTTATGTTTCTACCATCAATACCCCCATGACCGACGCCTGCGCAGAAAAAGCCATCCGGCTCATTTTCAAGTTCCTGCGCCGCGCTGTTGCCAACGGACAGGACATCGATGCCCGCGAAGGCATGTGTTTCGCACAGTACCTGGCCGGTATGGCCTTCAACAATGCCAGCCTTGGTCACGTTCACGCCATGGCGCACCAGTTGGGTGGTTTCTATGACCTTCCCCATGGCGAATGCAACGCGATCCTGCTGCCCCACGTTGAAAAGTTCAACCTCATCGCCTGCGTCGAGCGTTTCGCCGACATGGCAGTGATGATGGATCAAGACATCTCCGGCATGAGCAAGCGCGACGCCGCTGAGAAGTGCCTGGACGCCATCAAGCAGCTCTCGTCCGATGTTGGCATCCCGAGCGGCCTTGTCGAACTCGGCAAGCGCTACGGCAAGGAAGTCAAGGTCGAAGATATCGCCGTGATGACCGAAAACGCCCAGAAGGATGCATGCGGCCTGACCAATCCGCGTTGTCCTCGGGACGCTGATGTCATGGCTATCTACGAAGCCGCTATGTAGGACCTCCTCCTAAACCGGGGGGCGGGGTCATGGTCCCGCCCCCCTGCGAGGAGGTTTAGCTTGTTGGCAACGGATTTTTCCGTTACTCGGCGGCAAACAAAAGGGAGAATCTTGTCCATGTCATCTTCGACCAACTTGAATGTCTACGACGCCGACTTTGTCGACGAAGTTCAACGTGAAAGCGAGCAGAACCTCGCATTGTGCTACCAGTGCGGAAACTGTACCGCCGGTTGCCCGGTTTCGTTCGCCTACGATTATCCGGTCAACCAGATCATGCGCCTGGTCCAGGCCGGAAGAAAAAAAGAGGCCCTGTCGTCGCACGCCATCTGGCTGTGCGCTTCCTGCGAAACCTGCACCACGCGTTGCCCCAACGACATTGATGTTGCGCGCGTCATGGATGTGCTTCGTCACATGGCCCGTCGTGAAAATCTGGTATGCGAACCAGCCGTCAGTGCCTTTTGGGACGCTTTTCTGGGGTCTGTGGAAAAACACGGCCGCATTTTCGAGCTGGGCCTGATGGCCTCTTACGTCAGTAAAACAGGCCGCGTGCTGACCGACGTGGACCTGGCTCCAATGGCCCTGCGTAAGGGCAAACTGGGCTTCAAGGCCCACACTCTCAAAGGAATTTCAGAAATCCGCGGTATTTTTGACCGCTACCGGGAGCATAATTGATGAGTCCATGCTACGCCTACTATCCCGGATGTTCCGGACTCGGCACATCGCTTGAATACGACACCTCAACCCGGGCCATGTGCGAACGCCTGGGTATCGAGTTGGTGGAAATCCCCGACTGGAACTGTTGCGGGTCCACTCCGGCCCACGCTGTGGACCATTTGCTGTCCGCCAGCCTGGTGGGCAGGAATCTGGCCATTGCGGACAATATGGCCGAGGAACGGGAGCTCGCCGGGATAATCACCCCGTGTCCCAGTTGTTTGAAGAATCTCAAGACCACCCAGCACCGGTTGTCCAACCCCGAATTCCGCAGCGAAGTGGAGCGGGTCGTGGGGCGGACCGTCCGCGCCGACCTGCCCATCAAATCCGTTTTGCAGGTCGTGGTCGAGGACATGGGCATGGACGTGCTCGCCAACCTTGCCAGCGCACCGCTCAAGGGGTTGCGTGTGGTGCCGTATTACGGCTGCATCATGGTCCGCCCGCCGCAGATCATGCAGTTCGACGACCCCGATAATCCCATGGCCCTGGACAACCTGCTGACGGCCCTCGGTGCCGAGGTTCTGCCCTTTGCCCTGAAGACCGACTGTTGCGGAGCATCCCTGGCCACCACGCGCCAGGACGTCGTGACCAGGCTTTCCGGCCGCATTCTCGACGCTGCTGCGGCAGCGGGTGCCGACGCCGTGGTTGCCGCGTGTCCCATGTGTCAGATGAATCTGGACATGCGCCAGGCGCAGATCAACCGGGCCAACCACAGCAGTCACAACATTCCGGTGTTCTACTATTCACAGCTTGCCGGTTTGGCCGCCGGACAGGGAGAAGTCAGCACCATGATGGACAAGCTCTGCGTCAGTCCGCGTGCCCTGCTCGCATCGCTGGCCGCAAGGGCCGGGGAGGGAGCGTAATGAATATAGGAGTTTTCGTCTGCCACTGCGGCAGCAATATTGCCGGGAACGTCGATACCGAGGCTGTTGCCAAGGCCGCTCTCGGTTTTCCCGAGGTGGTCTTTGCCACGGATACCATGTACGCCTGCTCCGAACCGGGACAGGCGGGCATCATCGAGGCTGTGGAGAAGTATAATCTCGACGGCGTTGTCGTGGCCTCCTGTACGCCGCGCATGCACGAGGCCACCTTTCGGCGCACCCTGGAGCGTGCCGGGCTGAACAAGTACATGTTCGAGATGGCCAATATCCGCGAGCATGTCTCCTGGATCGGCAAGGACATGGAGGCCAACACCAACAAGGCCGTGGATCTGGTTCACATCGCGGTCGAAAAACTGCGCCGTGACGAGTCGCTTGTTGCCGGTGAATTCGAGATCAACAAGCGGGTCATGGTCATCGGCGGCGGTGTTGCCGGCATCCAGGCCGCACTCGACTGCGCCGACGGCGGTCTTGAAGTGATCCTTGTGGAGCGTGAGCCGTCCATCGGCGGCAAGATGTCCAAGCTCGACAAGACCTTTCCCACCGTGGACTGTTCAAGCTGCATCCTTGGACCGCGTATGGTCGATATCGCGCAGCACCCGAACATCACCCTGTACACCCTGTCCGAAATCGAGTCGGTGGAAGGATTCGTGGGCAATTTCAATGTCACGGTACGCCGCAAGGCAGCCTATGTGGATTGGGATGCCTGCACCGGTTGCGGTGAATGCACGACCAAGTGTCCGAGCAAGAAGACGCCGGACAGGTTCAACGAATTCATCGGCAAGACCACGGCCATCAACATTCCCTTTCCCCAGGCCATTCCCAAGAAGGCCAGCATCAACGCCTCGGCCTGCATCAAGCTGACCAAGGGCAAATGTGGTGCCTGCGAGACGATCTGTCCCACCGGGGCCATCCGGTTCGACCAACAGGATGAGCTGATCACCGAGCCGGTGGGCGCTATCATCGCGGCCACAGGCTATGACCTCTTCGATTTCACCAAATACGGCGAATACGGCGGCGGGCGCTACCCGGACGTGATCACGTCCATGCAGTACGAGCGTCTGCTGTCGGCCTCCGGTCCCACCGAAGGGCACATCAAGCGGCCTTCTGACGGTGCCGAACCCAAGGATATCGTGTTTATCCAGTGCGTGGGTTCGCGTGACAAGTCCATCGGCCGACCCTACTGCTCCGGATTCTGCTGCATGTATACGGCCAAGCAGACCATTTTGACCAAGGACCACATGCCGGATTCCCAATCCTATGTCTTTTACATGGACATCCGGGCGCCGGGAAAGAATTACGACGAGTTCACGCGCCGGGCCATGGAAGAGTACGGAGCCCGTTACATCCGAGGCCGTGTTTCGGCCATCCAGCCCAAGAACGGCCGGTATCTGGTCAAGGGTGCGGACACGCTCATGGGCGACCAGGTGGAGATCGAGGCCGACCTCATTGTCCTGGCCGTTGGAGCGGAAGCGTCCAAGGGCGCAGCCGAGTTGGCCGAGAAGTTGCGCATTTCCTATGATCCCTATGGATTCTTCATGGAGGGGCACCCCAAGCTGAAGCCGGTGGAAACCAACACCGCAGGCATCTATCTTGCGGGTTCGTGCCAGGGGCCCAAGGACATCCCGTCTTCGGTGGCCCAGGGCGATGCCGCGGCGGCCAAGGTGCTCGCCCTCTTCTCAAAGGACAAGTTGGCGAGTGACCCGCAGGTCTCGGCCGTGAAGCTGATGCGCTGCATCGGCTGCGGCAAGTGCGAATCGGTCTGTCCCTTCGGGGCCATCGAGATGATCGAGTTCCGGGGTATGCCCAAGGCCTCGGTCATCGAAACCGTCTGCCAGGGGTGCGGAGTCTGTACCGCCGCCTGTCCGCAGGGCGCCGTCCAGCTTCGCCACTTCACCGACAACCAGATTCTCGCCGAGGTAAATGCATTATGTCTGTAATAGAAGGAAAGGAACTCCGTATCATCGGGTTTCTCTGTAACTGGTGCTCCTATGCCGGGGCGGACACCGCCGGGGTGGGCCGTTTTGCCCAGCCCACGGACCTGCGGATCATCAAATTGCCCTGTACAGGGCGGATCAATCCGCTGTTCGTCGTCCGCGCATTCATGAACGGGGCCGACGGCGTACTCGTCTCCGGCTGCCACCCGCGCGACTGTCACTACTCCGAGGGCAACTTCTACGCCCGGCGGCGGCTTGAGGTGCTCAAGGCACTGCTCCCGGTCCTGGGCATTGATCCGGGCCGCTTCGAGTATACCTGGGTCTCGGCTTCCGAAGGACAGCGTTGGCGCACGGTGGTCACCAGTTTTACCGAGCAGATACATGCCCTTGGCCCCATGCCCACCTTTGCTGCCGGAACCTGTCTGGATGCCTGTCTGCATCAGGCCTTCTAATCTATTCGCGCCCTCAAAAGGAGACCCGCATGGCATCACCCATTGAAGAATTGAAAACCGCGATCCGGCAGGCACTGCCAGACCTTGACATGGTCATTGCCTGGACTGCCGGACCCGATTCCCTGAGCCATACGCCGCTGTTCATCACTGATGCGGCGGATATAGAACGCATTGAATGGGATTCCCGCTGTTCCCAGAACCTGGCAGGCTACCTGACCAGCCTGCGCGGCAAGAAGGTCGGCATCGTCGCCAAGGGATGCGACGCCCGGACCATCGTTGAACTGTTGCAGGAAAAACTCATTGATCGAGAGGATGTGACCATTTTCGGCCTGCATTGCCAAGGCGCAGTGGATGCCAGGAAAGTTCGCACGGAACTTAAAGTCGGTCGGGGAGTGCAGGGCGTGACCATTGACGGCGGCGCAGCCAGCTTTGCCGTCAACGGCGAAACCCAGACGGCACGATTGGGCCAGGTGCTGCAGGAAAAATGCTTCCGCTGTACCGGCGCCGACGCCGAGGTTTGCGATCATTTCATCGGTGAGCACGGCCAACCTCCACAGGTGGACGATGCCCCTGTCAGTACGCTGGACATGCTGGAGGCCATGGGCATGGAGGACCGGCTGCATTTCTGGGAAGATCAGATGACCAAGTGCATCCGTTGTTACGCCTGCCGGAGCGCCTGTCCCTTGTGTGTCTGTCAGGATCATTGTGCGGCTCAGAGCCGTGATCCGCACTGGGTTGACCAGACGGATCACCCCCGCGAAAAACTCATGTTTCAGGCCCTGCACGCCCTGCATACCGCCGGACGGTGCACGGAGTGCGGCGAATGTGAGCGGGCTTGCCCCATGGACCTGCCCATCATGACCCTGAAACAGGCGCTCAACCGCCAGATCAAGGATATCTTCGACTATCAGGCCGGGACGGACCCGGACAAGACGCCGCCGCTGTTTCAGTTCCGGGAAGAGGAAGAACACATCAAGGAGAGGAAGTGGTAATGCTCGCTGCACGATACATCACAACGGACAAGCTTGTGCCGTGGCTTCTGTCGCTTTCCGAGAGCCGACTGGTGCTGGCCCCCATACGCAAAGGCGGGCAGACGGTTTTTCAACCCCTTGAAGCTGACAGCGAGTTGGATCTGGACGGACTGGCCACTTCATCGCCCAAGGCGGCTTTGCTGCCACGTTGCGAAACACTGCTTGAGTTTCATTATTCCAAGGGCGAGGAAGCGCCGTCGCGCACCAGCGTCGAGGTCCGGGAGACCCTGCACGACCAACCGACGTTTCTCTTCGGTGCGCGTCCCTGCGACGTCCGCGGCTTCACCGTGTTCGACCGGGTATACGACGCAGGCTCCAAGCGCGATATCTACTATTGCACCCGTCGGGACAACACCCTGGTGGCCTCGCTGGCCTGTACCGATCCCGCCGAGACCTGTTTTTGCCATCGCGTGGGCGGCGGCCCCGGCGACAGTACCGGTGCAGACCTCCTGTTCACCTTCATCGGCGATGGATATGTGGTGGAGGCCGTGACCGATCGGGGCAATGATTTCCTGCTGAGCCAGACCCTTCATGACGCTGGCGATCGGGTCGAAACGGCCCTCAAGACCCGTGAGGCGGTGAAGGCGGCCATGCCCGAAGGCGAGCCGTTGCTGGGTGCGCCGGAGCAGGTCAACAAGCTTTTCGACGACCAACCCTTCTGGGAAGATGTCTCGGCCAAGTGCCTGAGCTGCGGGGCGTGCAGTTACCTGTGCCCCACCTGCTACTGTTTCAACATGACCGACGAAATGCACGGAAATGACGGTGTCCGTGTTCGCACCTGGGATAACTGCATGTCGTTCCAGTTCACCCTTGAGGGCAGCGGGCACAATCCGCGGGCGGCCAAGGCCCAGCGCATGCGCAATCGGATCGGCCACAAGTTCAACTATTATCCGGCGCTGCATGACGGGAACCTGGCTTGCGTCGGCTGTGGTCGTTGTATCTCGCACTGTCCCGTGTCCATGGATGTCCGAGAGATCGTTTCCAAGGCCCAAACACGGGCCATGGCCGAAGAGGAGCAAATCAATGACTGATAATCCGCCCACCAATCTCTACCTGCCGGATATGGCCACCATCCAGGAGGTGGTGCAGGAGACGTCCAACATCAAGACGTTTCGTGTCACCCTCAACAATCCCGACAGGATGCGTGACTTTTCTTTTGAACCCGGGCAGGTGGGACAGCTCTCCGTCTTTGGTGTCGGCGAGTCGACTTTTGTCATCAATTCCTCGCCCACACGCATGGATTACCTGCAATTCAGCGTGATGCGCGTGGGCGAGTTGACCGAGAGGCTGCACAAGCTGCGTGCGGGCGACCAGATAGGTGTGCGCGCTCCTCTTGGCAACTGCTTCCCCTACGAGGAGATGAAAGGCAAGGACATCGTCTTTGTGGGCGGCGGCATCGGCATGGCTCCGCTGCGGACCTTGTTGGTATATATGCTCGATAATCGGGCGGACTATGGCAACATTTCGCTGCTCTACGGTGCGCGCAGTCCCGCTGACATGGCCTTCAGCTACGAACTGCCCGAATGGTTGGGACGCGAGGACATGGTCACGGAGTTGACCGTGGACAACGGCACCCCGGACTGGAAGCACAAGGTCGGCCTCATCCCCAACGTGCTCAAGGAAATGGCTCCCTCTGCGGACAATGCGTTTGCCGTGACCTGCGGGCCGCCGATCATGATCAAGTTTACCATCGAGGCCTTGCATTCGCTCGGATTCAAGGACGAGCAGATCATCACCACCCTGGAAAAAAGGATGAAATGCGGTGTGGGCATCTGCGGTCGTTGCAACATCGGAACCCACTATGTCTGCAAGGACGGTCCGGTGTTCACCAATGCACAACTCCGGGAATTGCCCAATGAATTATAGTTCTCACCTCCCTTCAGCCTCCGTGACCCAGAAAGGGCCTATGCCTTTCTGGGTCACGAACGCGGCTGGGCGGGGTGAAGCCCGGTAACGAATGGTCCCGACCGTGTCCGGTCGAGGATGTGGCCCAGGAGGAAAATGTAATGTTCGACGACGACATACTGGACGGTGGTTGGATGGGACGCGGCGGGGTGGCCGGTTCCGGCACCGGCTCGGTGATTCAGGCCCTGACGCAGCAGGAACATGCCTTTCTGAGTCTGCCTCCTGAGTTGTTCTTTGCCTCTGAACTGTTTCAGGGGCGGTATGTCCGTCGCAGGGAGACTGTCCGCAATTATCCCATACAGTCCACCTGTGCCGACCGGTCACTGCTCTACACAGGGGTGCGGCTGGACCAATTCGACCAGGATGTCTTTCTGGCGTGCGCCCGTCGATTTCCCCGGCAGGATTCTTCGGCCCCTCATGCGCAGAAATTGGACATCAGGAGCCTGACGCGGGAAGTGCTCAGGAGCGGGGGACGTGTCGATCGAAAGCGGGTCGTCGAATCGCTGCGCAGGCTGGAGTCCGGACGCATCAAGATACGCGATGGCCGTTTCACCTGCTATCTTCAACCGATCCAGAAGGCCCTGTTCGACGATGAAGCCGGCCTTTGCCTGATCGAGTTGAATCCCGAGATGCTTCGATCGTTGCAGAAACTGGTAAACCATCAGGCGTTCATCAGGGAGCGCTTCCAGTTGACCAAGGTTTCCATCGACCGCTGGTTGCACGGGGTCATGCATTCCAGTTCCCGTATCTGTATCCCCTTCGGCGGGTTGCCTGCGCTTTCGGGCAACGCCAACGCGCTTCCTGTCCAAGTGGGAAAGTCTCTGGATCGGCTGCGTGCCTCGGTGCGGCTTGATCGACTGAGCGTGGGGGAAGGAGGGCTTGAGATCAGCAGGAGTTCTCGTGCGTCCGGCGGGATGCGCTGATGAAGCTAGTTGATGGCACCGTTTTTGAGGTGGTACAGGAGTCGGTCTTCTTGTGGGGCGTGATCGTAGTCGGCCCATTTGTAGCCGGTCTGGCACATGAGCCACTGGATGACTTCGGTCTGGCTTCCGGGGGTTCCGGGATACTCGACAATTTTTGAGATGGTTTCGCCAAGAACAGTGATTTCTACGGCTATTTTCATGACGGCTCCCGTGTGCTTGCCCCGGCCATAAAAATCCCGGTCAGGGCCGTGAAAATGATCAGGCGTATACAATAGAATTAAGACCGTGCGTACAGAGGTCAAGGTGTTTCTCGGAAGAGAATGGACCGATTCGGCGCGACGGTAGGTTTTTAAAGGCTGTAATGGAGTGTCAGAGCAGGAAGAAAATGTCGTCCTGATGATCAGTCGCAACTATCGCTATGTCTTTATTGACATAATGCTATTCGGACGCGCAGTATTCAGTCGGAGTTTTTCCTGAGGTCAAATATCCACATGGAGTTGTTGCATAATGAAAATAGTTCCCGTTGAAGAAGCTGTCGGCATGGTCCTGTGCCATGACATGACACGAATCGTCCCCGATGAATACAAGGGGCCCGCCTTCCGCAAGGGGCATGTGGTCACTGAAGTCGATATTCCGAACCTGTTGAGCATTGGCAAGGAGCATATCTATGTCCTTGACCTGCAACCGGGCAAGATCCACGAGGATGAAGCCGCCATGCGTATTGCCAAGGCAGCCGCAGGCCCCGGCCTGACCCTGACCACCGTGTGTGAAGGCAGGGTCAACATGACGGCGGCACCGGGACTGCTCGAGGTCAACGTGGAGGCCCTGTACGAGATCAATTCCATTGAAGAAGTCGTGCTGGCGACCATGCACAACGGCATCACCTTCACCCAGTCGCGGGACGTGGCCGGGACGCGCGTGGTGCCCCTGATAGTCGACGAGGAAAAGGTCGAGCGGGTGGAAGCCATTTGCGCTGCAAATTATCCGGTGATCCAGGTGCGCCCCCTGCAACACAAGCAAGTGGGCATCGTGACCACCGGCAGCGAGATTTATCACGGTCGTATCGAGGACAAATTCGGTCCGGTGCTCAAGAAGAAGTTCGGGCAATTGGGGTCGGACATTGTTGGTCAGGCCTTTGTGAGCGATGAGGTCGACATGACCCGTGACGCCATCTTGAAATTCATCGTCGATGGGGCCGACATGGTCATGGTCACCGGGGGCATGTCCGTTGATCCTGACGACCAGACTCCAGCCAGCATCCGGGCCACCGGAGCCGACGTGGTGACCTATGGTTCGCCCACCTTTCCGGGGGCCATGTTCCTGCTGGCCTATCTTGACGACGTGCCCATTCTCGGGCTGCCCGGCTGCGTCATGTACTACCGGGCGAGCATATTCGACCTGGTGGTGCCCCGTCTTCTGGCCGGGGAAAGGGTGACCCGTGCTGACATAATTTCGATGGGACATGGCGGATTCTGTGCGACCTGCGAGGTCTGCCGCTATCCCATCTGTCCCTTTGGGAAATAACTGACTGGATACGTGCAATGTTATTCAATTCGCAACAGCGAGACAGTGAGATACTTTAAGGAGGTATACTGTCATGTTCAAACGGACTCTTCAAGTCAACGGGGTCACCAGGCAAGTCATATGTGAGCCTGAGGAATCCCTGGCCAATGTGCTGCGTGCCAATCTCGGTCTGACCAGCGTCAAGGTCGGTTGCGACACCGGCATGTGCGGCAGCTGCACCGTCATCAAGGACGGCAAGCTGGCCCGCT